>NZ_JACARU010000006.1:0-161378 GCF_013386425.1 Cedecea sp. P7760
CGTTCACCGGTTCGGTGGTGACATATGAAACTGTACTGGAAGTGAACGGAACCTTAGCCGATCTTTCAGAATGCTTATTTGTGACTAAGAGACAGCTCACCAGGAGAGGAACCATCTATCAGTGTGCCGGCGGTTTTTTCATTAACGGAACCAGCATCGCAGCAATCAAAAAACCGATCATGATCAGGTAAAAAGCATCCGAAAACGCCTGCGTTCGCGCCTCGCGCAGCGCGAGGGCAGAAAGGTTTTTTAGCGCCCCGCTGGTAGTGGCATCCGGCGATAAACCCTGCGCGGTGAGGCTTGCGGCGCCGCGCTGGACGAAATCCGTCATCGCCAGGTTAGCGGTGTTGAGATGGTCTGCCAGGCGGCTGTAGTGCAGATTGGTTCTGTCATTCAGCACCGTGCCGCACAGGGCGATGCCGATAGCGCCGCCCAGGTTACGCATCAAATTGAACAGGCCGGAGGCGAGCTTAAGTCGCGCAGGCGGCAGGCTGCCCAGGGTTAGCGTGACGGTCGGTGCGACGGCGAACTGCTGCGCAAGGCCACGAAACGCCTGCGGAAGCAGCAGCTGATCGCCACCCCAGTCGTGGGTAATTGGCACAAAGCTGTACATCGAAATAGCAAAGCCAATAAGCCCTGCCATCAGCAGCCAGCGCAGATCCACCCGGTTGGCCAGCCACGAATAAAACGGAATCGACATCACCTGGAACAGGCCGGTAGAAAACACGGCGAGGCCGATTTCCAGAGCGCTAAAGCCACGCACGGTGCCGAGATACAGCGGTGTTAAATAGATCGTGGCGAAAATGCCCACCCCGGCCATAAATGAGAAATAGCAGCCCAGGCTAAACGTTCTGTCTTTTAGCGCCCGGAGATCCATCACCGGCTGCGCATGGCGCAGGGTTCGGATAATAAAGGCGATACCGCACAGCAGCGCTATCCAGCCTGTGGTGGCGATGGTGCTGTCATCAAACCAGCCCCAGCGCGGGCCTTCTTCCAGCGTGTATTCCAGGCACCCGAGCGAAGCCGCCAGCAGCAAAATACTGAAATAGTCTGCGCCGCGCAGCAGGGAAAAATCTGGGGTATCTACCTTCACCAGTAGCGGGACGGCTACGGCGATATAAATCCCCGGGATCACGTTAATAAAGAACAGCCAGTGCCAGTTAAAGTTTTCGGTGATCCAACCGCCCACGGTTGGGCCCAGCGTCGGTGCCAGAGAAGCCAGTCCGCCAATGGTCGCGGCGGCAATAACCCGCTGTTTGCCCTGGAAGAAGGCGAAAGCGGTGGTAAACACCAGCGGGATCATTGAACCGCCCGCCAGCCCCTGCAGGGCGCGAAACGCAATCATGCTTTGAATATTCCACGCCCAGCCGCACAGCAGGCTCATCAGCGTGAAGCCTGCCGCCGAGGCGGCAAACAGCCAGCGGGTGGACATCACCCTTGAGAGCCAGCCGGACAGCGGAATAATAATGATCTCGGCGATCAGGTAGCTGGTCTGCACCCAGACGGTCTCGTCATCCCCCGCAGAAAGGCCGCCGCCGATGTCCCGCAGCGAAGCAGAAACGATTTGGATATCAATCAGCGCAATAAACATCCCCACGCACATGCTGGCAAAGGCGAAGATCTTTTTTGCCATCGGCATAGAGATGCCCTGCGGCATCGGTGCGGCCTGGGCGGTGCTCATCGCGTACTCTTTTGATCGACGGTCACGATGACCGAGAGTCCTGGACGAAGCACATCCAGTTTTGCGCCGTCACCTTCCAGCGCGATCCGCACCGGCACGCGCTGGACGATTTTGGTGAAGTTGCCCGTCGCATTTTCCGCCGGGAGAATACTAAAGCGAGAGCCGGTGGCAGGTGACACGCTGGCGATATGCCCTTTAAAAGTGCGGTTCGGCAGCACGTCGGCGACGACGGTCACCGGCAAACCGGCACGCATATTTGCCAGTTGGTTCTCTTTGAAATTAGCGTCGACCCACAGCCCGTGTGAAGGCACCAGCGAGAGCAACTGCGTGCCGCTGGTGACGAAGGAGCCTGACCATGCACGGCGGTTGCCGATTACGCCGTCAAAAGGCGCGCGAATTTCCGTATAGCTGAGATTCAGCTTCGCCATGGTCAGATTAGCCTGCGCCTGTTCCAGCGCGGCCTGAGTTTGTTTTTCGCGCGCGTCCAGCACGGCCAGCTGGCGCTCGGCAACGGCTCTGTCCGCCTGAGCCTTGCCCTGTTCGGCCCGCGCCCGGCGATAATCCGCAGAGGCGTTATCGCGAATCTGGGCTGAAATCGCGCTTGAGGCTTCCAGCGCGTTATAGCGGCGGTTGTCGTTGGCTGACTTCTCCGTGGCCGCCGCTGCGGCAGCGACCGAGGCGGACGAACCCTGGATAGTGGCCTGCTGCAGCTGGCGTGTCGCGGCAATATCCGCCAGCGCGGCCTGCTGAGCGGCAACTTCACCCTGGGCTTTTGTCAGCGCGGCCTGGTAGTCGCGGTCATCAATGCGAATAAGCAGGTCGCCTTTTTTCACCGCCATGTTGTCCTGCACGGCAATCTGCTGAATATAGCCGGACACTTTGGTGGAAATGGCGCTGATATCGCCCCCGATATAGGCGTCGTCAGTGGACTGAATAAAACGCCCGCTGTGCCACCACCAGGCGCCGTAGCCTGCCGCCGCTAACACCGCTGCGCCGAGGACGGTCAGCGTAATCAATTTTTTCTTATGGGCGGCGTTCATCACTGGGGTTCTCTGTACGGTTCTGGCTGGAATTTAAGCCCGGTATCACCGGCGTGCTTGCGCTGCAGGTAGTCGTGGCGGTACTTCATCATTGGCGAGGCGGCCGGGCCCGGCACCATGGTGTATTTTCCGGGGACAATCGGCTCCCCGGTTTCTTTGTCGGCGAGGATGGGTTCCACCGGGCGCTGGGTTTCGCTTTCTACCAGCTGCATCTGCCGCCCTTCTGGGGCGAAGTGGCGGTTTCCCCATTCAGCCAGCGCCAGCAGCACCATACGGAAGTCGCGCCCGCGCTGGGTGAGATGGTACTCATAGCGAGGCGGCGAGCTGCTGTAGCAAACCTTTTCCAGCAAACCGTCGTCGACCAGCTCCTTCAGGCGCCGCGAGAGAATATTGGGCGCGACGTTACTGCTTTTTTGGAACTCGTCGAAGCGGGTAAAACCGGCTAATGCGTCCCGAAGGATCATGATGCTCCAGCTGTCGCCGATGCGGCCGAGGCTGCGGGCGATGGGGCAGGGGGCGCTGCAAAGAGGTTCGTTTTTCATGGATCGATCCGATGGCGGGTTATCGTCTGGCGACAAATTGACATAGTGACTATCAAAATGCAAGTCACTAAGGGTCTGACAGCTGTGCTACATTGTTGGTGTCATAACGTCGCGGATATATTCAGAAAGTCGTCGCTCTTAAACGAAAAGTGCGGCTTTAAAACCCTTCCAGTTGCCTTATGTCGAGATATAACTCTAATCTTTTTTGCTGGATGGATTTTCCATAAATCCAGGTAATAAATAATATACCCGCCCGAGCCATTTACAGGATTACCTATGCTTAAGAATGCAAGCGTTCGAAGCGTCATTGCCCTTTTCTTGGCTGTATCCTTTTTAGTTATTGATCTTTTGGCGTTCGCTTTATCCGCAAATGTTACAATTTTAGCCATGCTTAATATTGCATGGGTGGCGATACTCTTCACTCTCTGGACGTACATGACGATATATCTTGTACGGCCGATTAATCATGTTAAGAGAAGTATTGATGAAATTAACTCGGGGAATTTATCGGTACATATCCCTGAGTTTGGTAATAATTGCGCCGGGCGATTAATACCTGGCATAAATACGCTTTCGGCTGAAATTACGACCCTGGTGATGGATATTCGTAAATCTTCTCAGTCGGCCAAACTGCTGTCCGAAAGCCTGGCGCAGCAAAGCGCTACGCTGTCGGTCAAAACCGAGCAGCAGTCAGCAATGCTGATTCAAACGGCCTCCAGCATGGAGCAAATTTCGGCAGGGACTAAAAATAATGCCGACAGCACCCGCCAGCTGAGCGGGATTACCAGCGGTGCGCATCGCTCGGCTAATCACGGCAGCGACCTGATGCAGAAGCTGACCACCAACATGACCTCAATAACCGACTGTGCCAACAAGATGACGGAAATTATCACCATCATCGACAGCATCGCCTTCCAGACCAACATTCTGGCGCTGAATGCGGCGGTTGAAGCGGCCCGTGCCGGTGAGCATGGCAAAGGATTTGCGGTGGTCGCCGGTGAGGTCAGAAACCTGGCCCATAAAAGCTCGGAATCGGCCAAGAACATCAAGTCGTTAATTGATATTACCAACCAAAATGTTTTGCAGGGCGCAAGCCTCGTCTCCGAAGCGGAAAAAAATATGAAGGATATTGTTTCCGGCTCAGAAAATATCGACGACCTGATGGGCCATATATTTATTTCCACTAACGAACAGGAAAAAGGGATTCAGCAAATTACCACGGCGTTGTCCGAACTGGAGAAAGTCACCCAGGGGAACGTCGCGGTTGTCGAAGAGCTGGCGGGTTCTTCAGAAGTGCTGAATAAACAGGTCTTCGAGCTGGAAAAAAGAACTAACGGTTTACATCTGGGCGACAGCGATGAGGCGAGAGTAATATTACCGACGCCGCCAGCGCCGCGCAGAATGTTAAAAAAAGAAGAAGAACACTGGCAGACATTTTAAAATTTAGTCTTTTTTCGAAAAAAAAGCCCTGGGGTATTACTGCTCCGGGGCTTTTATTATTGATGCGTTGTTTATTGTGGCGTGGGTAGCGTTGAAGGATGCCTTCCAGACCAATGTGCCGTTTTATCGGCCAGGCTCGCTGCCACATCAAAAAAAATCTTGTCTCAGCGGATTGATAAACCAGTCTTTTCTTCTCTGCCTGGCTTAACCAATGGATAAAGTTCACGCCCGCGTATTGCAAATTAAATCACCAACTCTATAATTGAGTGAGTGGTCAGTCATTTAATGGTGGCCGCAACATTCACAACAGACAGCCGCCAGGCCACGCGCCGCGCTTATCAACCGAGGATACAAAGATGACGTCTAAAACTGAAAAGTGGTTTATTACCGGAGCTTCCGGTGGCCTGGGCCTGGCGCTGACCCGTCGCGTGCTGGAGGCGGGCAATACCGTCGTGGCCGCGGTACGTAACCCTGCCGCTTTGGCCGAGCTGCAGCAGCAGTTTGCCGGGCAGCTCATCGTTGAAAAACTGGACGTGACCGACTATGCCAGCCTGCCTGCCATCGCTCAAAAGCATGGCGATAGCGACGTCATCGTCAATAACGCCGGCGGGGCGATTATCGGGGCGATGGAAGAGTTCACCGGGCAGGAAATCGAGCATCAGTTTGCCCTGAATCTGCTTTCCCCTGTGCACATCACCCGCGCATTCCTGCCTGCGTTACGTGCTAAAAAACAAGGGCGGCTGATCTATATCACCAGCATGGGCGGCCGTGTTGCCTTCCCCGGTGGAGCCTTCTACCATGCGGCAAAATATGGCCTGGAAGGGTTTGCCGAAAGCACGGCGCAGGAAGTGGCGGAGTTCAATATCAAGGTGCAAATCATTGAGCCCGGTTCGATCAAAACTAACTTCCAGGCGAACGTGCGCTGGACCGAAGAGTCCGACGCCTACAAAAATGGCACCGTGGGCCAGCTGCGCCGCTGGATTGCCGAGCATGGTGAAGAGAGCAACGCCGGTGACCCTCAGAAAATGGCCGATGCTATTTATACGCTGAGCCAGCAGGCCGAACCGCCGCTGAGAACCGTGCTGGGTGCCGATGCTTTCCAGATCCTCAAAGGCAGCTATGAGAAGAGCCTGCAGTCGCTGGAGGAGCAAAAAGCGATGTCTGTCTCGGTGGTGATTGAAGGCAAAACCGGATTTATTCCCGAGTAATGTTTTCGGCCCCCGCCGGGTGTGAATGCGGGGGCAAAGCTCAAACCCTGGCGGCGAAATCTATTACACTGTGCGGAGATTTTATTAACCCCGGAGACGTTGGAATGGCAAGACCCCTAAGCCCGCAAAAACAGGCGGCACTTCTGGATGCAGCGGTAGAAATTGTTGCGCAGAGCGGTCTGTCGGCTACAACGGCCAGCATTGCAAAACGGGCGGGGGTGGCGGTTGGCACGCTGTTTACCTACTTCCCCACCAAAGAGCAGTTGCTAAACGAAGTCTATTTAATGCTGAAGCAGGATATGTCCGACCTGCTGGTGACCGGCTACCCAAAAGATGCCGACTTCCGCACGCAAATGGCGCACATCTGGCGAGGTTATACGGAATGGTCGCTGAAAAATCCTCAGGGCAAACAGGTGCTCAGGCTGCTGACGGTGTCGGATCTGCTGACGCCGGAAACGCTCGCCAGCACGCCAGAGGCGCTGAATCAGGCGGATAAAATGTTTGATGAGGCGATAAAGCAGTCGCTGTTTGTCACCGACAGTAAAACGTTTATCTACGCCATTATTCAAAATATTTCCGATGCCACCAGCGAGCAAATCGCCAGGCATCCGGCAGATAAAGAGACATTGTTGCAGCTTGGCTTTCGCATGATGTGGAACGCGATTGCGGCTTAACTCATCAAGTTTCCAGGAAAGAGCCATGAAAATTGTGATTGTAGGTTCCGGCGGTATGGTCGGGCAGGGCGTGCTGCTGGCAAGCCTGGCGGCAAAAGACGTCAGCGACATTATCCTGCTCGTCAGGAAGCAGCCTGAAGGTGAGCATGACTCCCGCATCCACTATGTGGTGAACGGCGATCTGATGGATTTCGATGCTGCCGACCCGCTGTTCAGCGACGTTGATGCGTGTTTCTTCTGCGCTGGGATCAGCTCCTCTGGCGTCAGTGAAGCGGTGTACAGACGTATGACCTACGACATGACGCTGCAGGTTGCAGAGCAGCTGAAATCCCAAAGCCCGCAGATGAAGTTTGTTTATGTCTCCGGCGCGGGTGCAGACAGCAGCGGAAAGAGTTCGCAGATGTGGGCTCGCGTGCGGGGAGAAGTGGAAAACAAATTGCTGGCGCTGTTCCCGGGCAACGCTGCCATTTTCCGTCCGGCGTTTATTCTGCCGACGCCGGAAGTGCAGTCCCGTACTCCTGCATACCGGGCTTTATATACCGTCATTGCCCCAGTGATGCGCCTTATCAGCGCCACCACCGGGAAGCGCTTTTTGTCGATTATCGACATCGGCAACGCGATGCTGAACATCACGCGTTTTGGCGTGAATAAAACCATCATGGCGAAGCCGGACATAGTGGCCTGCGCCGACCGCCGCAGCTAAGCCGGGCTTTCGGCCGCTTTTCTGCGGCGGGTACTGAGTAACACTAGCGGGACGGCGATGATGTACACCACAATCACCGACAGCCAGATAGCGCCTGGCCACGCTTTTTGCACCACAAAGTAGAAGCTTGAAAACCCCAACGGAGCAATGATAGACGCCAGGCTGACCGCTGAAGCCAGAATGCCCTGCAGTTGCCCCTGGCTGGCTTCATCCACCTTGCGGGTGGCTAACGCCTGCAGGGCAGGAGCCCCAACGCCGCCCAGCGCGAACAGCGGCATAATCACAAATACCTGCCAGCCCTGCTGCACGAAGGCCAGCATCGCCAGCGCAATACACGAGCTAAAGATGCCAAACAGCACCGCGCCACGCTCGCCCAGCCAGCGGGTAATCGGGCCGGGAAGCAACGCCTGCGTGAGCGTCTGGCAAATACCGTAAGCGCCCAGAGAAAGCCCAATCCACAGGCCGTTCCAGCCGAAGGTATCAGCCCCCCAAAGCGCCCAGCAGGTGCCGTACACTTCTCCCGTCGCGCTCAGGATGAAAAAGACCATCGCTATCGGGATGAGCCCTTTCAGGGTGAAAATCCGGCGTAGGGGCTGCAAGGGATTAAGCACCGCAAAACTAAATCGTTGACGTTCCGGCGTGCGGGATTCTGGCAGCATAAACAGCGCCATCAGCAGGTTACAGGTGTTCAGTACCGCCGCGGCGATAAACGGCAGCCGCACCCAGTAATCGCCGAGCAGGCCGCCAAGCACCGGCCCGATGATAAACCCGGCGCCAAACATGGCGTTAAACAGCCCGAAGCGGCGGGCGCGTTTATCCGCCGGCGTGACGTCGGTGATGTAAGCCATCGCCACCGAGACGTTGGCGCTGGTGAGTCCGGCAATGGCCCGGCCCAACAGCAACATCCACAGCTGCGGCGCAAAGGCCATGATCAGGTAGTTCACGGCGGCCCCGGCAAGGGACACCAGCAACACCGGTCGACGACCATAGTTGTCGCTCAGCGCGCCCAGCAGCGGGGCAAAGATAAACTGCATCAGGGCATACAGCGCGGTCATGATGCCTATCCAGTGGGCAATATCCGGCGTATGCGTCACCTCTTCCAGCAGGCGCGGCAGAATGGGAAACACCAGGCCGATGCCGACGGCATCCAGGCAAATGGCGGAGAAAATAACAACCAGCGCTTTGTTCATGTTTACCTGTACTAAGTACCAATATATACTCGGTACATAATTATCCATTCATCAGGATCCTGTCAATGTCTCTCGATCGCCGTACGCTTAACCGTCTCGCCACCCGCCAAAAAATTTCTAACGTCGCAACCCGGCTGTTTCTGGAAAAGGGCTTTGAGCAGGTGACGATTGATGAGATTGCCGCGGCGGCGAAAGTGGGGCGGATGACGGTGTTTAACCACTTCCCGCGTAAAGAAGACATGTTCTTTGATCGTGAAGAACAGGGGCTGGAGATGCTGCGTACTGCTCTGAATCAGAGTGATAAAAACGCCAGCCCGCTGGAAGCGCTGCGCCGTTTTGCCCATCAGCTTGTCGCGCAGAATAGCCCGGTGGTGGCCTTCTCCGTCGCGGGGCAGGGGTTTGTCTCGACGATTGAAAACAGCGCGGCGCTTAAGGCCCGGGCCAGAGAGATACGAGACGAGTTTACCCAGGTGCTTGCCGAAGAGCTGGCCGCTGGCGCTGGCCTTGAAAAGCATGACGCACAAACCCAGCTGGCGGCAGCGCTGGTGCTGGCGACCTGGAGTGCGGCGCTGATTCAGGCGCACCGAACCTTTGGCCAAACGCTGGACAACGCAGCCGCTGCAGCCGTTTTTCTTGAGATGATCGACAGAGGAATCGCTGGCGTTATCGCGGCGATGAGCGGCACGGTTTACGGCAAAAAATAACGCCATCAGGGCGTTGCCGGGCTGAGGGAATTTCAGTAGATTTATCGTTTTCGGAGTTAGAAAAATGTCCGTCACCGATGCTCTTATCGCCTTTACGCTTGCCGCCACGCTGCTCACGCTGACTCCCGGCCTTGATACCGCACTTATCCTGCGAACCGCCGCCGCCGAAGGTGGCAAAAAAGCCCTTCATGCCGCGCTCGGTATCGACGTGGGCTGTTTTGTCTGGGGGGCTTTGGTTGCCTTTGGGCTTGGCGCTTTGTTAGCGGTGTCTGAACTTGCCTACAGCTTGCTGAAGTGGTGCGGTGCGGCGTATTTATGCTGGCTGGGTATTCAGCTGCTTTTGCGTCCTCGCCAGAGCTTTAGCCTTGCTGCCGGGGAGCCAACGCGTGCCAATAACTGGTTTCTTCGCGGGATGCTGGGCAACGTGCTTAACCCGAAAATGGGCGTCTTTTACGTCTCCTTCCTGCCGCAGTTTATTCCCTCCGGTCACTCCCCTATCCTCTGGACTTTTCTGCTGGTTTCCATTCACGTCGTGCTCGGCACGCTATGGTCACTGACCCTGATTCTTGCCACGCGCTATGCCTCGGGCGTGCTCAAAAAACCAGGGGTCGTGATGTGGATGGATCGCGTCACCGGCTGCGTGTTTCTGCTGTTTGCCGCGAAGCTGGCAATTAGCCGACGCTAAGCCTGTTTTGCCGTCAGCATGCCCGGCGTTTGCCCGGTCATGCTGCGGTAAAAGTAGATAAAGGCGCTGTCGCTTGAAAAGCCAAGCTCTCCGGCCACGGCGGTAATTGGCGCGTGGCTTGCCAGCATTTCCACGGCTTTCATTAAGCGCCACTGCTGCCGCCATTGCTGCCAGGAGAGGCCAGTTTCCCGGCGGAAAATACGGCCAATGGTGCGCTCGCTCGCACCGGTCACGGCGGCCAGTTCGTTGAGTCGTGGCGGCAGCGTGTCACCCGCCAGGTGTCGCAGGCGTTTATCCTGCGGGAAGCGTAGCGTCATCGGCTCTTCCCTTGCTGCCTGTAGCTCTGTTACGCACAAGGCGGCCATGTGCATCGGCGCGCCTTGCTCCCAATTTGTTGCCCACGGGCTGGCCGAGATCCTTTCCAGCAGTTCATTGAGCAACGGCGTGACGTTGAGCACCAGCGCGTTGGCTGGCAGCGTGGGGTAACGCTCCGTGTTAAACCAGATTGAGCGGTAGGCCACGCTACTTTTCATTTCGGCGCGGTGGCTCACGCCTCCCGGCAGCCAGGCGACTTTTCCCGGCGGCAGTAAAGAGAGCATCCGGCCTTCATCCAGCGTGAGCTTTACGCAGCCTTCCCGGGTAAACAGCAGTTGCCCCATACGGTGCCGATGCAGCCCGGAATCATGATCCCCAAGTTCAGCCTGCACGCCAATCACGCTGTTATCCAGCGTATCAGGGTTAAATTCCGCGTCCGCGCTTAGCCAGCTCATAATGTCCGATTTCCGCTATTAAATGTCCTGATGTTTATAATGGTGCATTCGCCGTTTTCCTACAATAGCGCCTCTTTTGAAGGAGGACGCAGGGTGAACATACACCGTGGAATAGCGCTATTAACCGCGCTGCTGATGTTTCCGCAGATTGTGGAAACCCTTTATAGCCCGGCGCTGACCGATATCGCCCGGCATTTTTCTGTTACCGCCCAGGATGCGGGCTGGACGCTCTCGCTGTACTTTTTTGGCTTTGCCGCAGGCGTGCTGTTTTGGGGGCGAATGTGTGACCTTTTAGGCCGCAAACCGGCGCTGCTGCTTGGGCTGCTGTGCTATGCGGCAGGCGCGGCGGTGGCCCTGATGACTTCGCATTTTATGCTGCTGTTGGCGGCTCGGATGCTGGCGGCCTTTGGCGCGGCCACCGGCTCCGTGGTGACCCAGACGGTTTTACGCGACCGTTTTAGCGGCGGCGAGCTGGCGCGGATATTTTCTTTTATGGGCATTGCGCTGGCTGTGAGCCCGGCGCTGGGCCTCTGGCTGGGCGGCATTATTGTCTCCGCCGCAGGCTACGAGGGGGTATTTTACCTGCTGTTCGGGTTGGCCGTTATTCTGCTGACCTGGAGTGCGCGACAGCTTGAGGAAACGAGGCCGTCGCAGCACGCCCGACATGCTTTTGGCGCGGTTGTGCAACGTATGCTGAAAGACCCGGAAATCTGGCGGGCAACCGGGCTGGTGGCGTTGTTCAATATCAGCCTTTTCAGCTACTACAGCCTGGCGCCGTTTCTGTTCCAGTCCTTAGGCTTTGGGCCCGCCGCTTTTGGGCTGACGGGCGGCGTGCTGGCGCTGGGTTCTCTGGTGGGGGCACAGCTTAATCATATTCTGATGAAACGGAGTCTGAACGCCAAAGCGTTGCTGAATTTAGCCAGTGGCATAGGTCTGGCGGGAAGTGTTGGCGTCTGGGGATTGATGCACAGCATCTGGTTTTTGGCACCGATGTTTCTGGTTATGGTCGCGTTCTCGATGGCTATTCCGGTGGTGCTTAGCACTGCGCTTGGCGCTTATACCGATTGCCGGGGGACGGCCGGGGCGCTGTTCGGCTTCGCCTATTACCTGTTGATTGGCAGCGGGCTGATGGTATCCGGCTGGGGCCAACAGCTTGGGATTACGCTGGTGGTTTGCGCCGTGGGGATTGTGCTTGTGGGATGGAGGTATAGGGGGAGTTAACGCTGCCCGATTGCCTCTTAGTCGGAGATAGTCACGATTATGTAAAACCAGCTTAGATTCCGTTCACCCATTTCTCTATTTCCCATGCACATTCAGAGCACGGTGAACGTGTCAGGTGGCATTACGCCATCCCCCGAACAGCCCCGGCGCCCGGCGAGCTCATCGCCGCTGAAGCGGTAAACCGACCCTCACCCCGGCCCTCTCCCAGAGGGAGAGGGGGAAAACAGCCAACGTGGAACATTTTTTATTCCCTCTCCCTTCCAGGGAGAGGGTGAGGGTAGGAAGTGATGTTGTGGTTTAAATCGGCGCCTGCATATAAAACAGGACTGGTAGTGAACGGAACCTTAGCCGATCTAACACAGACCATAGCCGATCCAAACCGTATTCGCGGCTACAGCAACCCACCCAGATTCACGTACTTAGTTTCCAGGTACTCTTCCAGCCCGCAGTCGGAGCCTTCGCGGCCGAGGCCGGATTCCTTCACGCCGCCGAAAGGTGCCACTTCCGTGGAGATAATCCCTTCGTTTACGCCGACCATACCGCTTTCTAACTGCTGCGTGACGCGGAAGGCGCGAGCCAGATCGCGGGTGTAGAGATAGGCCGCAAGGCCGAACGGCGTGGCGTTGGCGCGTTCGATAGCCTCCAGTTCATCGCTAAAGCGGAAGCAGGCCGCCAGCGGGCCGAAGGTTTCCTCGCGCGCCAGCAGCATGGCTTCGGTGGCATCCGCCAGCACGGTTGGCTGGAAGAACGATGCGCCGAGAGCGTGACGTTCGCCGCCGCACAGCAGGCGTGCTCCGTGCTGCAAAGCGTCCTTCACGTGGGCTTCCACTTTTTCAACCGCTTTCTGGTGAATCAGCGGCCCCTGCTGGGCTCCCGGCGTCATACCCGGCGCAACTTTCAGCGCTTGCGCGGCGGCGGCGAGTTTCTCAACAAACTGCTCATACACGCCGTCCTGGACGTAGAAGCGGTTGACGCACACGCAGGTTTGCCCGCTGTTGCGGAACTTAGCCGCCATGGCGCCTTCCACGGCGGCATCAATGTCCGCATCGTCAAAGACGATAAACGGCGCGTTGCCGCCCAGCTCCAGCGACAGCTTTTTCACGGTATCCGCCGCCTGGCGCATTAGCAGCTTGCCGGTAGGCGTTGAGCCGGTGAAAGAGATTTTACGCACCGTCGGGCTTGCCATCAGCGTGCTGCCGATAGCTACCGTGTCGCCGGTCACGGCATTGATTACGCCTGCCGGGACGCCAGCCTGTTCTGCCAGCACGATAAGCGCGAAGGCGGAGAGCGGCGTTTCGTTTGCTGGCTTAATTACGGCGGTACAGCCAGCCGCCAACGCAGGGCCGAGCTTGCGGGTCAGCATCGCCAGCGGGAAGTTCCACGGGGTGATGGCCGCCACGACGCCAACCGGCTCTTTGAAGGTGAGGATTTGGTTTCCGGCCTTCGGCGACGGAATGGTTTTGCCGTTGGCACGTTTGGCTTCTTCGGCAAACCATTCGATAAAGCTTGCGGCATAGGCCACTTCGCCTTTGGCTTCCGCCAGCACTTTGCCCTGTTCGGTCACCATCAGTTCCGCCAGTTCGGCCTGATGCTCCATGATCAGCGCAAACCAGCGCTGGAGGATCTGCGAGCGGGCTTTGGCCGTTAGCGCTCTCCACGCGGGCAGGGCGGCATGGGCTGCGGCAATCGCCGCCTCGGTCTCTTTTGCTCCGGCGTTTGCCACCTGGGCAACAACTTCATCGGTTGCCGGGTTTAAAACAGCGTAGCGCTCGGCGGCATCCCGCCATTCACCGTTGCAGTACCAGCCGGTTCGAACCAGGGCGTCAAAGTTGCTCATGCGATATTCCTTGTCGTTACGTTATCGATAAACAAGCCGCGGGCGGCACGGCCTTCTCGCGCGATGCGTTTGCCTGCGGTGTAGTCATTGATGACGTCGCACGGCGTGTAGTTGCGCTCCAGCTCGTAGCGTTCGTCTTCAGCGAGCGGGGTGCCGAGTGCGGCAATAGCGCTGTCAATTTGCTGCACGGAATCCGCGCCAACCAGCATGCAGTCCACGCCTGGATGGTTCAGGACCCAGGCCTGCGCGATTTGCGCCGGAGGCAGGCCGCGCAGCTGGGCCACGTGGCTCACGGATTGGGCGACGTTGCGGGAGGTGGCATCCGCATACATTTCCTGGGTGAAGAAGTCGGTCTGGTTGCGCACGGAGGTAAAGTCGCAGCTCAGCAGGCCACGGGCGAGCGGGCTGAACACCGACACGCCGAGCCCCTGGTCGCGGCAGAAGGGGATCATTTCCCGCTCTTCTTCGCGGTAGGCGCAGTTCAGCTGCAGCTGCATGTTGATAGGTTTTGCGTAGCCGTTGCGCTCGCAGCACCAGAGGATTTTCGCCAGTTGCCAGGTGTACATGGTGGAGACGCCGACGTAGCGCGCTTTGCCGCTGCGCACGATGTCGTTCATTGCCGCCCAGGTCTCTTCAATAGGCGTGTTCACGTCGAAGTAGTGCAGCATGTAAATATCGACGTAGTCGGTGCCGAGGCGCTTCAGGCTGCCGTCAATGCTCTCCATAATGTGCTTGCGTGAATGGCCCTGGTTATTAAAGCCGGTGCCGATCGGGTAGCCCACTTTAGTGGTGAGCACCAGGTCGTCGCGGCGGGCAATACGTTTTAATACGTTGCCAACCACTTCTTCCCCGGCACCGCTGGAGTAGAAGTCGGCGAGGTCGATAAAGTTGATGCCTGACTCCAGCGCGTGGCGGATCAGCGGCTCGCTTTGTGATTCGTCAAAAATCCACGGTTTCCACTGTTTGCTGCCCATGTTCATGGTGCCGAGGCACAGACGAGAGACTTTCAGGCCGCTGTGGCCCAGGTTGACGTATTCCATTTCGCCTCCTCAGGCTTTTGGGGTGTAGAAAGGGTTGCCGAGCTGCGGCAGGGCGTCAGCAATCTGGCTGCGCTGCGGCAATTTGCCCATCGCTGCGCGAATGGCCTGGCGGCAGGCGTTGTAGTTATTGTGGTAAACCTCGTCGATGTCGTTACAGCCTGGGTTCACCCAGTTGGCGGTGACGATGCACCATTCGTCTTCTGCTTCCGCTGGCAGCGTGCCGTCCAGCAGCGCTTCGGTTACCGCTTTGGCGATGGCGGCCTGGGACGCGCCCCAGGTGGCATTGCCGTGCAGCTCGCCGCTGATTTCCGCTTTGTTGACGTACAGCGTCATCGGCTTGGCCGGGACGTTAGGCTTAATCACCACCATAAACGGGCAGTGGCCCTGGCTTGGTGAGGCGAGGCTGCTGGAAAACGCCTGGCCAACCACGCCGCTGCGCGGGCCAATCATAATGTTGATGTGCGAGGCGTTAACGCCGTTACCTTCAAACCCTTCTCCGATATACATTTCCACGAGACATCTCCTGTTAAGCGTGAGCGTTATTTAGCCGGTTCAGCGGCGGCATTGCCGTGGCGCTGGGCCGGGTCGTGAGCGGCATCGACAAGGGTTAGCCCTTTGGTTTCAGGCGCCCAGGCGAGAGAGACAACGGCACCGATGACGAGCACCAGCGCCAGCATGCCGGTGGTGGCCTGCATGCCGTAATTCAGAATGGCCAGCGGCAGCAAGCCGGTGCCGATGGCAGAGCCCAGGCGGCTCATAGAGGTGGCAAAACCCACGCCCATCGAACGCACTTCCGTTGGGAAGCTTTCGGCCGGGAAGACGCCCACCAGATTGCTGACCGCCGACATCACCAGCGTGAAGGCGGCAAAAAACAGAATTAACCAGCCGGACTGGCTCACCGGGATGACGCTGAGCATCACCAGGCAGGCGGCGAGGAACACGAAGGAACCGATCAGGAAACCACGGCGTGAGCACACTATGGTCAGCAGGATCCCGGTCAGCGCGCCGACGATCAGCAGGCCGTTCAGCAGCAGGTCGGTGGTGAAGTTATTGTTCAGCCCCATCACCTGCAAAATCGACGGCAGGAAGGTGTAGATGGCGAAGTAAGGGATAACCAGGCAGACGAAAAACAGGCTGTTAAAGGCGGTGCGGCGGCGGTATTTCGGGCCGAACAGCGACATAAAGCGCTGCTTTGAGGCGACCGGGGCTTCGTCTACCAGCAGCACGTTAGGGCCGAAGTATTTGTGGACGATAGCCATCGCCTGTTCTCGTCGTCCTTTACCCATCAGCCAGCGTGGAGATTCCGGCGTGCCGATGCGCATCAGCAGAATAATCAGGGCAGGCAGCGCCGAAGAGGAAAGCAGCCAGCGCCAGGCATCCGGGCCAAGCGCCGTTAAGAAATGCCCGGCGAAGCCTGCGGCCACGTAGCCGAAGGTCCAGATCACGCTGAATGAGCCGAGCAGCACGCCGCGATGTTTACGCGGGGAGAACTCCGCCAGCATGGTGTGGCCGACGGAGAAATCGCCGCCGAGGCCGATACCGACCATTACCCGTAAGAAGAACAACTGTTCTGGCGTGGTCGCGAAGAACTGCAGCGCCGAGGCGAGCGTGATAACGACGAAGCTGAAGCAGAAGATCTTCTGGCGACCAACGTAATCGGAGATCCAGCCGAGCACCAGGCTGCCGAGAAACAGGCCTACCAGCGCCGAACTGCCGAGCATCCCTTCCCAAAAGGGGGTCAGCCCCATTTGCGGTTTTATCTGGGCCAGCGCGAAGCCGATCACGCCCAGCACGTAGCCGTCGGTGAAGTGCGCGCCGAAGGTGAGGCCGGCGATTTTGAGATGGAAACGGTTTAACGGCACGTCATCCATACGGGTGTACTGTTGTGTCAGGTGGGACATAACGCATCCTCCTGTGAGGGGATTTTTGTAGGGTATTTGTATTTTTTATGTTTCAAGTGCGTTAACAATGTGGCAGCAAAGTACGCCGACAGGCGAGTGCGTTTTAGTCATACCCCCAGGCGAAAAACGCATGTGATCGCCCTCCTGTTTTACAGAAATAGGGGCGGCGGGGGATGGTGTTTCAGGGCAGGTTAATAACATATTATTAACATGGCTGGCGCTTGCCCGTGGATAACGACAATAATGAGAAAACTCCCGTCACTCAGTATGTTAAGAGTCTTTGAAGAGACCTGCCGGACGCTTAGCTTTAGCAAGGCGGCCCAGGCGCTGTGTATTACCCAGAGCGCCGCCAGTCGGCAAATCAAACTGCTGGAAGAGTTTCTCGGCAAGCTGCTGTTTGTGCGTACCCACAGCGGGCTGGAGCTGACCCAGGACGCGATGCTGCTGTTGCCCGTGGTGCGCCAGTCGCTGGATATTCTGGAAGAAGGGGTATGCCACGTTCAGCTGCGTAACCCTTTACAGCACCTGCGCCTGCAGGTGGCGCCGACCTTTGCCACGCGCTGGCTGGCACCGAGGCTGGTGGCGCTTCGCCAGCGTAACGGCCAGCTACAAATTGCCCTTATCAGCGAAACCCGGCAGAAATACAGCGATTTTGACTGCGCTATCCGCTTTGGCACACGTAAGGAAAGCGAAGGGCGAGGGCAGTGGCTGTGCCATGAAAAACTGCTGCTGGTTGCCAGCCCGCTGCTGATGATTGACGGCGTTTTCCCGCCGCTGGCCTCGCAGCCGCAGCTGCATATTCTTAACGGCGATATCCGGCTGGATAACTGGTCGCGCTGGCTCGCTGCGACGGGAGAAAACGACAGCCTGCTTTCCGGCGGGCTGGAGTTCAGCACCGAGGATCAGGTGATCAACGCCTGCGTGACCGGCGCGGGCTATGCGGTGCTGGATCGGATGATGATCCGCAACGAGCTGCGTGGGGGATTACTGGTGCCGCTGGCCGAGCTGGAGCTTGAAAGCGGCAACGGCTACTGGCTGGAGATCCCGCAGGGGAAGCTTGATCTGCCGCGGGTCGGCTATTTTTGTGACTGGATTCAGGCGGAGGTCGCCCGTTTCTGGGGTGAAGAAGATCCTGTAGTGCCGGGTGCGCCTGTCATACCTGACGCGCTGGCCGTCGGGTAAGTAGAAGCCTCCTGATGGAGGCTTTTTTCTTGCCGGGATACGGGTTATAACCGGAGGAAACGACATAAGGGGATGACGATGAAAACGATTGGGCTGCTGGGCGGCATGAGCTGGGAGTCGACGATTCCCTACTACCGGTTAATCAATGAAGGGATCAAGCAGCGTCTGGGTGGGCTGCATTCGGCCAAAATCGTGCTGCACAGCGTCGATTTTCACGAGATAGAGGCCTGCCAGTCCTCCGGCGAGTGGGACAAGGCCGGTGAGATGCTGGCCGAGGCGGCGCTTGGGCTGCAAAAGGCCGGCGCAGAAGGCATTGTGCTGTGCACCAACACCATGCATAAAGTGGCGGAACACATTGAGTCCCGCTGCGCGCTGCCGTTTCTGCATATCGCCGACGCAACCGGGCGAGTGATTGCGGCGCACGGGGTAAGCCAGGTCGCTCTGCTGGGCACGCGCTATACCATGGAGCAGGACTTTTATCGTGGCCGCCTGCAGGCGCAGTTCGGCATCCACTCTATTATTCCGGACGCATCCCAGCGCCAGCGTATTAATCAGATAATCTTTAATGAGCTTTGCCTCGGGGTGATTAACCCGGACTCGAAGCGCTACTATCAGCAGGTTATTCAGGAGCTGCAGGCGCTCGGCGCAGAAGGGGTTATTTTCGGCTGTACCGAAATTGGCCTGCTGCTCGGCCAGCAGGATTGCCCGCTGCCGGTGTTTGATACCGCTGCGATCCACGCCGCCGATGCAGTTCTCTTTATGTGCGGTGAGGAATAAGCATTTTTCTTTTTCTATCAATAAATTAAATATTACTTCAGCTTTACCCCCACGCCGTGCCGGGTCATGCCCGGCCGCTTATGTGTTATAAATTTGTTATGTAGCGCACATTATTCTAAAAAGCTGCTCCTCTGAAAACCTCACACTACAGGCGATTGCGCCCAGCAATGGCTTTTCATCATGTCTGCAACCGGAGTTATACAATGCCTGTTTCCTTACTGGCGCTGGCGATGAGTGCGTTTGCCATCGGCACGACGGAGTTCGTGATTATGGGGCTGCTGCCCGAAGTGGCGGGGGATCTTCAGGTCTCCATTCCCGTCGCCGGCTGGCTTATCAGCGGCTATGCGCTGGGGGTTGCCATCGGCGCGCCAATCATGGCTTTGCTCACCGCTCGCTTGCCGCGCAAGCTGTCGTTAACTTTGCTGATGGTGATTTTCATCGTCGGTAACCTGCTGTGCGCCCTTGCGCTTAGCTACAACTTCCTGATGCTGGCGCGTGTTATTACGGCGCTGTGCCACGGGGCGTTCTTCGGGATTGGTGCCGTCGTGGCGGCAAGCCTCGTACCGGCCGGGCGCAAGGCGTCTGCGGTGGCGCTGATGTTCACCGGCTTAACGCTGGCGAACGTGCTTGGCGTGCCGATTGGCACCTGGTTCGGGCAGCTTTACGGCTGGCGCGCGACCTTCTGGGGCGTGGCCGTTATCGGGGTGATTGCCTTCCTCGCGCTGGTGGTCAGCCTGCCGTCGCAGAAGGATGAAGAAGCTACCGACCTGAAAAGCGAAATCAAGGCGCTGGCGCACGGCAAACTTTGGTTGTCTCTCAGCATGACGGTGTTCTTCTCCGCCGCGATGTTTGCGCTGTTCAGCTATGTGGCGCCGATGCTGCTGCAGGTCACCGGGATCACGCCGAGGGGCGTGAGCTGGACGCTGTTCCTGATTGGTGCGGGGCTGACGGTGGGTAATATCCTGGGCGGGCGGCTGGCGGACTGGCGCGTGTCGTTCAGCCTGATTCTTAGCTTTAGCCTGATTGCCGTCTTCTCGCTGCTGTTCCGCTGGACCAGCCACGGCGCATGGCTCGCGGAAATCACGCTGTTCCTGTGGGCGATGGCGGCGTTCGCCACCGTGCCTGCGCTGCAAATCAACGTGGTGCTGCACGGTAAAGAGGCGCCGAACCTGGTTTCCACGCTCAATATCGCCGCCTTTAACGTGGGCAATGCGCTTGGTGCCTGGGTTGGCGGGACGGTGATTGAACGTGGTTATGGCCTGACGGCGGTACCGGTGGCCGCCGCCGGATTGGCGGTTGTCGGGCTGATTATTTGCCTGATTAACTTCAGCAACGGCTCCGGTCACCAGCAGCCGGTAACAGAGCAATAAGCTAGCGGTTGAGCAGCGCGTTTAGCGGGTCACTGTACAGATGCATACTGCGCTGTAGGTGGTCGCTGAACGCGCTGACCAGCGCAGAAGCCGGGCGGTGTAGAGGCCGAATCAGGCTGACGGTAAAAGGCACCGCCACGCTGAATCTGCGCACCACCACGCCCCGCTCGTGGTAATCCAGCGCGGTTAACGGATTGACGACAGACACGCCAGCACCCGCCTGAACCATCGCGCAGACGGACGCGGCGCTGTGGGTTTCAACCACCATCCTCCTCTTTACGTCATGTTCCTGAAACAGCGAGTCCAGCAGCTGGCGATAGCTGTCGGTGCGCGACAGGCTGATGTAATTCTCCCCGGCAAAATCCTGCGGCGTTAGCTCCTCTTTCCCGGCCAGCCTGTGCCCGGCGGGCAGCACGCAGACTTCGTTCAGGGTTAACAGCGTCTGGCGTTCTGTTCCGGCGGGCGTGCTGACGTTCTCCGTTAGCCCCAGGTCGTGGCGCTGGGCGGAAAGCCACTCTTCCAGCAGCGGGGATTCCTGCGGCACGATGTTCAGGCTGAGATCCGGGTAGCGGGCAAGAAACGGCTGTATCAGGCGCGGTAAAAACGATTGTGAAAAGACCGGCAGGCAGGCAATAGACAGCTCGCCCTGGCGGAATTCGCGCAGGCTTTCCGCTGCATTAATAATGCGGTCCAGCCCGTACCAGGATCGCTGAACCTCTTCAAACAGCCGTAGCCCCTGCACCGTGGGGTAAAGCCTGCCACGGCTGCGCTCGAACAGCTGCAGGCCGATGAGCTTTTCAAAGCGCGCCAGCTCACGGCTGACCGTGGGCTGGGAGGTGCGCAGCAGCCCGGCGGCCTCGGTGAGGTTGCCGGCGGTCATCACGGCGTGGAAGATTTCGATGTGGCGCAGGTTGATGGCTGGCATATTTTTTTGTCCGCTGGCGTTGTTTTACCCTCACCCCGGCCCTCTCCCTGGAAGGGCGAGGGGGAAGACCTGGTCTGCATGAGGGGGAGGGGGATGAATTGTCCCCTCTCCCCTCTGGGGAGAGGGTTAGGGTGAGGGGATAATCTCTAAACCATATCATATTTGAATAGACTTGCTCGAAAACGATATTTTTTATCACTCACGCTCTGTGGCGTAATAGAGGCAAATGACAGTTACCCGGAGTTCACCATGCCTCGCTCGCTGCACGACACCACCACCGCGCTGAATGCGCAAAACCTGCTGACCCTGCCCGCCGAATTCGGCTGTCCGGTATGGGTTTATGACGCTGAAATTATTCGCCAGCAGATTGCTCAGCTGCGCCAGTTTGATGTGATTCGTTTCGCCCAGAAGGCGTGCTCCAATATTCATATCCTAAAGCTGATGCGCGAGCAGGGCGTGAAGGTGGATTCGGTGTCGCAGGGGGAAATCGAGCGTGCGCTGGCGGCGGGCTATAAGCCGCTGGAAAATCCGGACGATATCGTTTTTACCGCCGACGTGATTGATAACGCCACGCTGGCGCTGGTGGCAGAGCAGAAAATCCCGGTCAATATCGGGTCCGTGGATATGCTGCACCAGCTCGGTGAAGTGTCGCCGGGCCACCGCGTCTGGCTGCGCATTAACCCGGGCTTCGGCCACGGTCACAGCCAAAAAACCAACACCGGCGGCGAAAACAGCAAGCACGGTATCTGGCTGAGCGATATGCCCAAAGCGTTGGAAGCAATGCAGCGCTACGGCATCCACCTGGTCGGTATTCATATGCATATTGGCTCAGGCGTGGACTATGGCCACCTCGAGCAGGTGTGCGGCGCGATGGTGCAGCAGGTGATCGACTTCGGGCAGGATCTTGAGGCAATTTCCGCGGGCGGCGGGCTGTCTATTCCTTACCGTGAAGGCGAGGAAACGATCGACACCGATCATTACTACGGCCTGTGGAATGCCGCGCGCGAGAAAATTGCTGCTCATCTGGGGCACCCGGTGAAGCTGGAGATCGAACCCGGGCGTTTCCTGGTGGCTGAAGCCGGGGTGCTGGTTTCGCAGGTGCGCGCGGTGAAAGATATGGGATCCCGTCACTTTGTGCTGATCGACGCCGGTTTTAACGATCTTATGCGTCCTTCTATGTACGGCAGCTATCACCATATTTCCGCCCTGGCGGGAGATGGTCGCGAGCTTGCTGCACTGCAGCCGAGAGAGACCGTGGTGGCAGGGCCGCTGTGTGAGTCCGGGGATGTGTTTACCCAGCAGGAAGGCGGCAAGGTTGAAACCCGCCTGCTGCCGCCGGTAAAACCGGGTGACTACCTGGTGCTGCACGACACCGGCGCGTACGGGGCTTCTATGTCGTCCAACTACAATAGTCGCCCGCTGTTGCCTGAAGTGCTGTTTGATAACGGTAGCGCGCGCCTGATTCGCCGCCGCCAGACTATTCAGGAGCTGCTGGCGCTCGAGCTACTTTGAGATCTTTCTTCCGGCCTCGAACCAGGGGCCGGGTGCAACGGAATCTCTCAGCACCAGGGTACCTACAAACGGCGGGATTGGCTCTAACGGCTCGCCGCTTGAGAGCTTAATGGCCCGATCGATGGCGGTAATAATCATGTTGTCGATGGGCAGATAGACGGATGACAGCGCCGGCTCCAGCCATTGCGCGCTTGGCGCGTCATCAAAACCAAACAGCGAGATATCCTGCGGAATGCGAATCCCGGCCTGGTGCAGCGCTTTGGATGCGCCCAGCGCCATATCGTCGTTGCAGGAGAACAAGGCGCTGAAGGTTACGCCGCTGGCCAGCAATTCCTGGCACAAATGGTGCCCTTCTGTCATGGTCGAATCCCCGTACTTCACCCGGTTTTCATCCCACGCAATGCCGTGTTTTTGCAGCGCTTTGCGGTAGCCCATCAGGCGCGCTTTGCCGGTTGGCGTGGAGATAGGCACGGTTATGCAGGCTATCTCTCTGTGCCCCTGCTGAATCAGATATTCGGTGGCCTGAAAGGCGGCATCCTGCTGTTCGAAGAAGACGCAGCGTTCACGTGCCTGGGTGACATCGCGGTTAATTACCACCAGCGGTACCTGGATGGCGTTCATCAGCGACATTAGCGCCCGCTCGCTCATAAAACGGGTGTAGAGAACGATAGCGTCACAGTGCCTGTCCGCCAGCATCTGCACGGCGTCCAGCTCTTTTTCAGGCGTGTCGTGCCCGTCGGTGACGATCAGCTGTTTGCCGTAGAATTCCGTGCGGCGTGAAGCCTGCTGCAGAAGGCGGCCAAAGTAAAAACCATCAAAAGTGGAGACAACCAGCCCGATGCTGTTACTGCTGCGGTTGGCGAGCGAACGTGCCAGAAAATTAGGCTTATAGCCCAGCTCTTCCATGGCCTTAAACACCTGTTCGCGGGTGCTTGCTTTAACCTGTCCGGTGCCGTTTAACACGCGAGATACCGTCGCTTTGGAAACCCCTGCGCGTAACGAGACATCTAACATTGTTACCATTGTTTCCTTCCCGATCTGGACGCTGTCGCGATTTTACAGCAGTTTATCACAGGAGTTTGGCGCGCAAGCGGCGTTGCCGTTTGGCCGTGCAAATTGTCGTACCAGATCACGCTTTAGCTATTTTCGTTCGGGGAAACGACCGAGTGACGACGCACCAGCGTCGGGCTGAACATGTGGGTAATTTCAGGTAGCGGCTGGTTTTCGGCCAGCGCCAGCGCAAGTTCCGCCGCCTGAGTTGCCATGGTTACAATCGGGTAGCGAACCGTGGTCAGCTTCGGGCGCACGTAGCGTGAAATCAGCACGTCATCAAAGCCAATCAGCGAAATCTCGCCTGGAACATCAATCCCGTTGTCATTCAGCACGCCCATTGCCCCTGCGGCCATCGAATCGTTATAACAGGCCACGGCGGTGAAGTTTTTGCCACGCCCCAGCAGCTCCGTCAGGGCCTGCTCGCCGCCGCTTTCATCGGGTTCACCAAAGGTCACCAGGCGTTCGTTAATCGGAATATTGTGTTCGCGCAGCGCGTCGTAGTAGCCCTGCAGGCGGTCTTCTGCGTCTGAAATCTGGTGGTTTGAGCAGATATAGCCGATGCGGGTGTGGCCCTGCTGAATTAAATGACGGGTGGCAAGCCAGGCACCGTAGCGGTCATCCAGCGCAACGCAGCGCTGTTCGAACCCTGGCACGATGCGGTTGATCAGTACCATGCCGGGGATCTGCTTCATCAGGGAGATAAGCTCTTCGTCCGGGAGCTTTTTGGCGTGAACGACCAGCGCCGCGCTGCGGTGACGAATAAGCTGCTCGATGGCCTGGCGCTCTTTTTGTTCGCTGTGGTAGCCGTTGCCGATCAGCAGGAAGTTGCCGGTGCGGTAGGCGACCTGTTCAACGGCTTTCACCATGGCACCAAAAAAGGGATCGGAAACGTCGCCGACGATCAACCCAATGGTTTCAGTGGCCTGCTGAGCCAGCGCTCGGGCGTTAGCGTTAGGATGATAGTTTAGCGCTTCCATGGCGCTGTTCACCGCCTGCTTTGAGGCTTCGCTGGCTTTTGGAGAGTGGTTAATAACGCGTGATACCGTGGCAACAGAGACACCAGCCAGCCGAGCTACATCCTTAATTGTCGCCATCAAATACCTTCCTGTTAGGGGTAATCGTTTACACAGCGTTTAGTGTTACGGAAAACCCTTGTGACTGCAAGGCAACAACTGACGAATGCCTCGCAAACTGGAACAAAATCAAGGCGAAAGCGTGTAACGGTTACACCTGTCTCAACGAGCTGCCTCTTTTTAGTGCATCTTGCGGATTTTTAAACGTTTCTGCCCAAATTTTTGCTTACATTTTGCAGTCGGCTGTTGCGATTTCAGCGTAGCTAAAATGAAGGCGTCGCTGCTACATTTGTTGTCCCAGAGGTATTGATAGGTGAAGTCAGCGACTAATTGCTGATCCTATGAATTACACCAACCTGCGCGGATGCGCAGGTTTTTTTTTGCCTGAATCCCGCCGCCTGTAACAAGAATCGAGAATTTAAACACCTGGTTGCACTTGGGCTCATTCCCTTGCTTTTTGCCGCTGGTTTCACCGCCAGTGGCGCGAGACAATTCAGATCCCAGAGGTATTGATTGGTGAGAATTCCTGGTACTCTGCTGAGTACAATTCTTTTGCACCAACCTGCGCAGATGCGCAGGTTTTTTTTTGCCATTTTTTGAGCCCCCTCCCGCACTTAACGCATCTGGTGTACTCTTCGACTCTACACTTAACGCTTGCCGACAGACGACAAAGAGAGTCGCTATGCTTTTTGCTTTTTTCCGCGCGCTATTCCGCATTCTGTTCCGGGTAACCCTTTCCGGCGATCCGCAGGTTCTTCATTTACAGCGGGTGCTTATTGTTCCAAACCACGTGTCGTTTCTGGATGGGATCCTCGTCGCGCTGTTTCTGCCGGTGCGCCCGGTGTTTGCGGTCTACTCTTCGATCAGCGAGCAGTGGTTTATGCGCTGGCTCAAGCCGCTGATTGACTTTGTGCCCCTTGACCCGACCAAGCCGATGTCGATTAAGCACCTTGTTCGCCTGGTGGAGCAGGGCCGTCCGGTAGTGATTTTCCCGGAAGGACGTATCAGCCTGACCGGCTCGTTGATGAAAATCTACGACGGAGCCGGGTTTGTGGCGGCAAAAGCCCAGGCAACGGTTGTCCCTTTACGTATCGACGGCGCGGAGCTGACCTTCTTTAGTCGCCTGAAAGGGTTGGTAAAACGTCGGGCTTTCCCACGTATTAGCCTGCATTTGTTGCCGCCAACCGCCATTGCAATGCCGGAAGCGCCACGGGCAAGGGATCGCCGCAAAATGGCCGGCGAGATGCTGCATCAGATAATGATGGAAGCGCGAATGGCGGTGCGCCCGCGCGAGACGCTTTTTGAGGCTCTGCTGGCGGCAAAAGATCGCTATGGTTCACGCAAAAACTGCATTGAAGACATTAACTTTAAGCCAGATACCTACCGTTCACTGCTGACTAAAACTCTGTTTGTGGGCCGAATCCTCGATAAATACAGCGAGCAGGGCGAAACTATTGGTTTAATGCTGCCGAATGCGGCTATCAGCGCGGCGGTAATTTTTGGCGCTTCTTCCCGCGGCCGTATTCCGGCGATGATGAACTACACGGCCGGCGTAAAAGGGCTGACCAGCGCGATTACCGCAGCGCAAATCAAAACTGTCTTCACCTCTCGCCAATTTCTGGAAAAGGGCAAACTGTGGCATCTGCCGGAACAACTGACGCAGGTGCGCTGGGTGTATCTGGAAGATTTGAAATCTACGGTCACCATGAAGGACAAAGTTTGGATCTTTGCCCATCTGCTTGCGCCGCACCTGGCGCAGGTGAAACAGCAGCCCGAAGACGCGGCGATGGTGCTGTTTACCTCCGGCTCGGAGGGCAACCCGAAAGGCGTGGTGCACAGCCATAAGAGCCTGCTGGCCAACGTCGAGCAGATTCGCACCATCGCTGACTTTACCGCTGACGATCGCTTTATGTCCGCGCTGCCGCTGTTCCACTCTTTTGGGCTAACGGTGGGGTTGTTCACGCCGTTGCTGACCGGCGCGGAAGTGTTCCTCTATCCAAGCCCGCTGCACTATCGCGTGGTGCCTGAACTTATCTATGACCGTAACTGTACGGTCGTGTTTGGCACCTCGACGTTCCTCGGTAACTATGCGCGCTTTGCCAATCCTTATGATTTCTTCCGCCTGCGCTATGTGGTCGCCGGGGCAGAAAAACTGCAGGAAAGCACCAAACAGCTGTGGCAGGACAAGTTTGGCCTGCGCGTTCTGGAAGGCTACGGCGTGACCGAATGCGCGCCGGTGGTTTCTATTAACGTGCCGATGGCGGCGAAGCCGGGGACGGTGGGGCGTATTCTCCCGGCGATGGACGCTCGCCTGCTGGCGGTGCCCGGCATTGAGCAGGGCGGAAGGCTGCAGCTCAAGGGGCCAAACATCATGAACGGCTATCTGCGCGTTGAAAATCCAGGCGTGCTGGAGCGGCCAGAAGCCGAGAACAGTCTCGGCGAAATGGAGCCAGGCTGGTACGACACCGGCGATATCGTGACCTTTGATGAGCAGGGCTACTGCGTGATTCAGGGGCGTGCGAAACGCTTTGCCAAAATCGCCGGGGAGATGGTATCACTTGAGATGGTTGAGCAGATGGCGATCGGTATTTCGCCTGACAAACTGCATGCCACGGTGGTTAAGCACGATGCGGCCAAAGGCGAAGCGTTGGTGATGTTTACCACCGACAGCGAGCTTAACCGCGAAAAACTTCTGCGCTATGCGCGTGAGCACGGCGTGCCCGAGCTGGCGGTGCCGCGCGATATTCGCTTCCTCAAACAGCTGCCGGTGCTGGGCAGCGGAAAACCAGATTTTGTCACCCTGAAAGCACAGGTTGATGAAGCGGAGAAGGCCCATGGCTGAACAGGCTGGCAATAGCGGTTCTTTGTGGTCCCGGGGCATGATGGCGGTGACCGCGGCGCAGTTTTTATCGGCCTTTGGCGACAATGCGCTGCTGTTTGCGACGCTCGCGGTGCTCAAGCAGCAGTTCTACCCGGACTGGAGCCAGCCGGTGCTCCAGATGGTGTTTGTCGGCGCCTACATCCTGTTTGCACCTTTTGTGGGGCAGGTGGCCGATAGTTTCGCCAAAGGGCGAGTGATGATGCTGGCCAACAGCATGAAGCTTGTCGGCGCAGCGGTGATTGCGGTGGGGCTGAATCCTTTTGTCGGCTACACGCTCGTAGGCATTGGCGCGGCGGCCTATTCCCCGGCTAAATACGGCATTCTCGGCGAGTTAACGACCGGGGACAGGCTGGTGAAAGCCAACGGCCTGATGGAGTCCTCGACCATTGCCGCTATCCTGCTTGGGTCGGTGGCTGGTGGGGTGCTGGCGGACTGGAACCTGACGGCGGCGCTGGTGGTCTGTGCGCTGGTTTACGGCGGGGCGGTGATAGCCAACGTCTTTATCCCTAAACTTGCCGCGGCGCGTCCCGGTCAGTCCTGGCGCTTTAAGCCGATGACCCACAGCTTCTTTTTCGCCTGCCGCAGCCTGTGGCGCAGCGGGGAAACGCGATTCTCGCTGGTGGGTACCAGCCTGTTCTGGGGGGCGGGCGTGACGCTGCGCTTCCTGCTGGTGCTGTGGGTGCCGGTTGCATTGGGGATCACGGATAACGCCACGCCTACCTACCTGAATGCGATGGTTGCGGTCGGGATTGTGGTGGGGGCCGGGGCCGCAGCGAAGCTGGTGACGCTCGAAACCGTTGCCCGCTGCATGCCTGCCGGAATATTGATAGGCGTCGGAGTGCTTATTTTTGCTCTCCAGCACGCTCTGCTTCCATCCTATGCCTTACTGGTGCTGATAGGCCTGCTGGGTGGTTTCTTTGTGGTGCCGCTTAACGCGCAGCTCCAGGAACGCGGCAAGCACACCGTTGGCGCGGGCAACGCGATCGCCGTGCAGAATCTGGGCGAAAATACCGCCATGCTTTTGATGCTCGGTCTGTTCTCGCTGGCGGTGAAAACCGGGGCGTCGATTGTTGGGATTGGGATCGGGTTTGGTGCGGTGTTTGCGCTGGCGATTAGCGCGCTTTGGCTGTGGCAAATCAAGCAGAAATAGCAGTAAGGCCCTCTTTTGGAGGGCCGAACTTTCTTACGGAGCCGGAT
Organism: Cedecea sp. P7760; assembly: GCF_013386425.1. Taxonomy (NCBI): domain Bacteria; kingdom Pseudomonadati; phylum Pseudomonadota; class Gammaproteobacteria; order Enterobacterales; family Enterobacteriaceae; genus Cedecea; species Cedecea sp. P7760. The sequence goes on from NZ_JACARU010000006.1 coordinate 28,607, forward strand.
AAGTATAAATCCGATGCGCCGCTTCAATCTCCTCAATCACCTCTTCACCTAGCGTCAGATTCAGGCTTTCAAGGTTGGTCTTAAGCTGTTCCATCGTGGTGGCGCCGAGCAGCGTGCTGGCGACAAACGGCTGACGGCGAACGAAGGCCAGCGCCATCTGCGCCGGATCCAGATTATGGCGTTTCGCTATCTCGACGTAGGCCGCAACGGCTTTCTGTGACTGTTCGCTGCTGTAGCGGGTAAAACGGCTAAAGAGCGTGTTGCGGGCGCCAGCCGGTTTTGCCCCGTTCAGGTATTTGCCCGACAGTACGCCAAAGGCGAGGCAAGAATACGCGAGCAGCTCCACGCCCTCGTGCTGGCTTATTTCAGACAGGCCAACCTCAAAGCTACGGTTTAACAGGCTGTACGGGTTTTGAATCGTGACGATGCGCGGCAGATCGTGTCTCTCAGCAAGCTGCAGGTAGCGCATCACGCCCCAGGCCGTTTCGTTCGAGACGCCGATATAGCGAATCTTCCCGGCACGCTGGCACTCCGTAAGCGCTTCGAGCGTTTCCAGCAGCGTTACCGGCAGCGACGTTGTGTCGTTCCAGGTGTAGCCGAGCTTGCCGAACATGTTGGTCTGGCGCTGCGGCCAGTGAACCTGGTAAAGATCCAGATAATCGGTTTGCAGGCGCTTGAGGCTGGCGTCCAGCGCTTCACGAATGTTTTTGCGGTCGAGGATCTGGTTAGGGCGGATGCCCGCGTCGTTATTACGGGCCGGGCCGCTAACTTTAGAGGCGATGACCAGCTTTTCGCGGTTGCCGCGCGCTTTCAGCCAGCTTCCTACATAGCTTTCCGTTAAGCCCTGAGTTTCCGGGCGCGGGGGCACCGGGTACATTTCCGCGACATCAATCAGATTCACGCCCTGACTGACGGCATAGTCGAGCTGCTGGTGGGCATCGGCCTCGCTGTTTTGTTCACCAAAGGTCATGGTTCCCAGCCCCAGCGTGCTGACTTCAAGTGAACTGTGGGGGATACGGTGATAGTGCATAGCCGGCTTCCTGTTGTTCTTTTGATACGTCAGGCATCGTTACCCGACAAAAGGTCTATAAACATGGCAGAGGCCGAGGCAAAGCGAAAGAGGGGAGGCAAGAAAAGTCACCAGGCCAGCCGGTGGGCTGACCCTGAGATTAGCGCTCGATAATCTGGGAAACGTCGTTGCGGTTGATCTGCATTTCGTTACCCTGCTGGTCGCGATAACTGACCAGACCGGTGTCTTCATCAACCTTAGGTTTACCTTCGGTCAAAATCATTCGTCCATCTTTGGTTGCCATCACATAGTCACTGCTGCAGCCTGAAACGGCAAAGGCAAGACCAATGGCGGAGATTGCTACTGCCCATTTAGTCATCGTTGTGTTCCTCGTCAGGAAGGGATCCCGTTAATAAGTCTAGTAATAACCTGATGAACAGGGGAAGGAAAGCAGCAAATTCTTATTAGGGCGAGGGAAATGTAACATTCTCCGGCGTGTACTGACATAAACCTGGATTGCCTTTCCCTACCGCAGCGCTTAGAGCGTGAAGTGCCGTGCGAGCAGCGCAGCCGTAAAGTTCTTCTTCAAATAAAAGCCGCGTGGCAGCGTGAGAATAGGCGCACCATCGGCGCCGATGGCCTCGGTTAATGCCCGGCTGTTGGCGGCTTTGGGCCTCAGCTGCAGCACTTCGCCGTGGCGGGCGGTAATACGCTCGACCTGGCCCAGCACAATCAAGTCCATCAGCTCTTCCCAGTCCAGACGCAGCTGCCGCTCTTCTTCTTCTGAGGGACTCCAGAGCAGAGGAGAGCCAACGTGCCGCTCGGCGAGTGGAATTTGCCTTTCACCTTCCACCGGGATCCACAGCACGCGCTTGAGCTTGTGCCGCACGTGGCTGGTTTCCCAGACAACGCCGCTATTACCGGTTAGTGGCGCGACGCACACAAAAGTGGTTTCCAGCGGGCGGCCAAGGCTATCCACCGGGATCGTTTTAAGCTCGATGCCGAGATTAGCAAAGTCCTGCTCGGGCTTGCTGCCCGCGCTGGCGCCCAGCCACAGCTCCAGCAAAACGCCAATCCAGCCTTTGTCTCTTTTCAGGTCTTTCGGCGTCTGTAGCCCGGCGCAGGCCGACAGTTCTCCCAGGGTAAAACCGGCTACCTGCTGGGCCTGCTGGAGCAGTTCGGCTTCACTCTTTGGGGGCGTAATTAGGGGACGTATCGGTTGCATAGCTCGTTGATGTTTTTTGGTTAAAAAATGAACGCACTTTGTTCACAGCGAAAGTTTAGTTTAGTCGTCTGAGGATAAGATTAACAATATTCTGATTTATAATGATTTTTTTAAGTCAGCCGTTTCGTTGTGGCGGCATGAAAAAAGCTTTTCCAAATCTGGTCACTGGCAATGAACAGGATCTTACACCATGTTATCCACAGAAAAATGGGATAACTGGGAAAAAGCTCGACTACTGGTTCCATTTACAGCCTTGACGGGGCGGTAAAAACCAATTTTTCACCGATTTGTGCCTAACTTGTTTGCACAATCTGTGGATAAAAACGACATTGTTCGATCTTTCATCAGTCGACGATCTTCGTATGTGACGATCGTCACATTATGAAAGCGATGTGTCATTTTTATAGTATTATGGTTATGATATATAAAGACTTTAATATGTGTTCGGATTGCTCCTGATTTTACTTGTCCCGAGTTGTCCCGATGTAATTCGTTAGTTCTTCACAGTTATATCCACAGAAAAAGTGAATAAAACGGCTGGTTTTGGCTGCCCCTGTTTATAACCCGGCTATCTTTTGTGAGTTATTCAAATGTTATTCCATGCAAACGCCGCCGAGAGAGTGGTTTACCGCCTGACACTTGTATGAAACAATCGATGCAATCTAAGTTTGTTTTGAGGTAGTCCGGTGATCGATGATGATGGCTACCGCCCCAACGTTGGGATCGTAATATGTAATCGGCAGGGACAGGTGATGTGGGCGCGGCGTTTTGGCCAACATTCCTGGCAATTTCCTCAGGGGGGCATTAATCCTGGCGAGTCCGCTGAACAGGCAATGTACCGGGAGCTTTTCGAAGAAGTCGGTTTGCAGAGAAAAGACGTTCGCATTCTTGCCTCGACCCGAAACTGGTTGCGTTACAAATTACCTAAACGTTTGGTGCGTTGGGACACAAAGCCGGTTTGTATCGGCCAAAAACAAAAATGGTTTCTTTTGCAGCTGCTGAGCAGCGACGGTGAGATCAATATGCAAACCAGCAGCACGCCGGAATTTGATGGCTGGCGCTGGGTCAGTTATTGGTATCCGGTTCGTCAGGTTGTTTCATTTAAGCGCGATGTTTACCGCCGCGTAATGAAAGAGTTTGCCAGCGTGGTTATGCCACTGCAGGAAGTTACGCCACCACGCAATAACTCGCCGGCCTGGCGACGTAAAAGAGGTTAAGTCACGCGAAAAATGCTCACCCGTCTGCGAGAAATAGTCGAAAAGGTCGCTAGTGCCCCGCGCCTCAATGAGGCGTTGGACATCCTGGTGACTGATATCTGCCTTGCGATGGATACCGAGGTTTGCTCGGTTTATCTCGCCGATCATGAGCGCCGCTGTTTTTACCTTATGGCGACCCGTGGGTTAAAAAAACCGCGTGGTCGCACCGTTACGCTTGCCTTTGATGAAGGTATTGTTGGCCTGGTTGGGCGGCTCGCGGAGCCGATTAACCTGGCCGATGCGCAAAAACACCCCAGCTTTAAATATGTACCCGCCGTAAAAGAGGAGCGTTTTCGTGCGTTCCTTGGGGTGCCTATTATCCAGCGCCGTCAGCTTCTGGGGGTGCTTGTTGTCCAGCAGCGTGAACACCGGCAGTACGATGAGAGCGAAGAGTCTTTCCTCGTTACGCTGGCCACGCAGATGGCCGGGATTTTGTCCCAGTCTCAGTTAGCGGCGCTGTTTGGGCAGTACCGCCAGACCCGCATCCGCGCGCTTCCGGCATCGCCTGGCGTTGCCATTGCAGAAGGCTGGATGGACACCACCGTCCCGCTGATGGAGCAGGTCTTTGAGGCATCAACCCTGGATACCGCACTTGAGCGTGAGCGTCTTACCGCCGCGCTGGAAGAGGCTTCCGGGGAGTTTCGCCGCTACAGCAAGCGTTTTGCCGCCGGGGCTCAGAAAGAGACCGCGGCTATCTTCGATCTTTACTCTCACCTGTTAACCGATGCGCGCCTTCGCCGTGAGCTTTTTGCCGAGGTGGACAAAGGCTCGGTGGCCGAATGGGCGGTAAAAACGGTTGTTGAGAAGTTTGCTGAACAGTTTGCCAGCCTCTCTGACAGCTACCTGAAAGAGCGGGCGGGAGACCTCAAAACCCTGGGGCAGCGCCTGCTGTTCCACCTCGACGACACTATTCAGAGCCCGAATACCTGGCCCGAGCGCTTTGTTCTGGTTGCGGATGAGCTTTCGGCCACCACCCTTGCCGAGCTGCCGCAGAAGCGCCTTGCGGGCGTAGTCGTGCGCGACGGTGCGGCAAACTCTCATGCTGCCATCATGGTGCGTGCGCTCGGTATTCCGACCGTTATGGGGGCGGATATTCAGCCTTCGGTGCTGCATCGCCGCATGCTGGTGGTGGACGGCTATCGCGGCGAATTGCTGGTGGATCCTGAGCAGGTACTGCTGCAGGAATACCAGCGCCTGGTGAGCGAGGAAAACGAACTCAGCCGCCTGGCGGAAGACGACGTAGAGCAGCCCGCTGCGCTAAAAAGCGGTGAGCGTGTGCAGGTGATGCTTAATGCGGGCCTTAGCCCCGAGCATGAAGAACAGCTTGGCAGCCGTATCGACGGCATCGGGCTGTACCGCACCGAAATCCCGTTTATGCTGCAAAGCGGTTTCCCTTCAGAAGAAGAGCAGGTCGCGCAGTATCAGGGCATGCTGCAGATGTTTAACGACAAGCCGGTGACGCTGCGTACGCTCGACGTTGGGGCCGACAAACAGCTCCCGTACATGCCCATCAGCGAAGAAAATCCTTGCCTTGGCTGGCGAGGGATCCGCATCACGCTCGATCAGCCAGAGATCTTCCTGATCCAGGTTCGTGCGATGCTGCGGGCGAACGCGGCGACGGGGAATCTCAGCATTCTGCTGCCGATGATCACCAGCATTGATGAGATTGACGATGCCCGCAGGCTGATCGATCGCGCAGGCCGGGAAGTTGAAGAAGAATTAGGTTATCAACTGCCCGGGCTAAGGCTTGGGGTGATGGTTGAAGTTCCTTCGATGGTGTTCATGCTGGGTCACCTGGCCGGGCGCGTTGATTTTATCTCCGTGGGGACGAACGATCTTACCCAGTATCTGCTGGCGGTCGATCGTAATAACACGCGGGTGGCTAGCCTTTACGATAGCCTGCACCCGGCAATGCTGCGCACGCTAAACCTGATTGCCCGCGAAGCGGAGCGCTATAACATCGACCTGTGCCTGTGCGGTGAGATGGCCGGCGACCCGATGTGCGTCGCGATTCTGGTAGGGATGGGCTACCGCCATCTTTCGATGAACGGCCGCTCTGTCGCACGTATTAAATACCTGCTGCGCCATATCCATCTGGAAGAAGCCGAAGTACTTGCTCAGCGCAGCCTTGAGGCACAAATGGCGACGGAAGTACGCCACCAGGTCGCGGCGTTTATGGAACGGCGTGGCATGGGTGGCCTGATCCGCGGCGGGCGCTAATTTATTCAAGATGTCCCGGCATCACCGGGACATTACACATCTTTTACAACTTCCATAATCAATCACTCAGGCCGTTTGTGCTATGATCCGCTGCTTTCGGAGCGCATCGATAGCGGTGCGTACTTGCAACCCGCCTTTAATTTTTTGGCGGGGTAACAATAGCTTGTGGTGACAGATGAATAGTGGCTATCTGCGTTTCCCTGAATTTGACCCGGTGCTTTTCTCCATCGGGCCGGTTTCCCTGCACTGGTACGGACTCATGTACCTCGTTGGGTTCGTGTTTGCCATGTGGCTTGCCGGACGCCGCGCCAGCCGTCCGGGCAGCGGTTGGACGAAAAATGAAGTAGAAAATCTGCTGTATGCAGGGTTCCTTGGCGTCTTCCTGGGCGGCCGTCTGGGCTATGTTTTCTTCTACAACCTGCCGGTCTTCCTTGCCGATCCCCTGTACCTGTTTAAAGTCTGGGACGGCGGTATGTCCTTCCACGGCGGGCTTATCGGTGTTATCTGCGTAATGATTTGGTTCGCACGCCGCACCAAACGTACCTTCTTCCAGGTCTCCGACTTTATTGCTCCGCTTATCCCGTTTGGTCTTGGCGCGGGTCGCCTCGGCAACTTTATCAACGGTGAGCTGTGGGGCCGCGTCGACCCTAACTTCCGCTTCGCCATGCTGTTCCCTGGTTCGCGCAGTGAAGACGTTGGCCTGCTGGCAACGCACCCGGAATGGCAATCGCTGTTCAATACTTACGGCGTGCTGCCGCGCCATCCGTCGCAGCTTTATGAGCTGGCGCTGGAAGGGGTTGTGCTGTTCATCATTCTGAACCTGTTTATTCGTAAGCCTCGCCCGATGGGCTCGGTATCTGGCCTGTTCCTGATCGGCTATGGCGCGTTCCGCATCATCGTGGAATTCTTCCGCCAGCCGGACGCGCAGTTCACCGGCACCTGGGTGCAGTACATCAGCATGGGGCAGATTCTGTCGATTCCGATGATTGTTGCCGGTATCGCCATGATGGTCTGGGCTTACCGCCGTCCACAGCAGCAACTTTCGTGAGGTGACATGAAACAGTATCTTGATTTGATGAAAAAAGTGCTCGAAGAGGGCACGCCGAAAGCGGACCGTACCGGTACCGGCACGTTGTCTATTTTTGGGCATCAAATGCGCTTTAACCTGCAGGAAGGTTTCCCGCTGGTTACCACCAAAAAATGTCACCTGCGTTCGATTATTCATGAGCTGCTGTGGTTCCTCAACGGGGATACCAATATCGCCTACCTGAAAGAAAATAAGGTGACGATTTGGGACGAATGGGCGGATGAAAACGGCGATCTCGGCCCGGTTTACGGCAAGCAGTGGCGCTCCTGGGCAACGCCTGACGGGCGCTATATTGACCAGCTAACCACCGTACTGAACCAGCTGAAAAACGACCCGGATTCCCGTCGCATCATCGTTTCTGCATGGAACGTGGGCGAGCTGGATAAAATGGCGCTGGCGCCTTGCCACGCTTTCTTCCAGTTCTACGTGGCCGACGGCAAGCTCTCCTGCCAGCTTTATCAGCGCTCATGCGATATCTTCCTTGGGCTGCCGTTCAACATCGCCAGCTATGCGCTGCTGGTGCATATGATGGCGCAGCAGTGCGACCTTGAAGTCGGTGACTTCGTCTGGACCGGGGGCGACACGCACCTGTACAGCAACCATCTGGAACAGACTCGCCTGCAGCTGACTCGTGAGCCGCGCGCGCTGCCTAAGCTGGTTATCAAACGTAAGCCCGAGTCGCTGTTTGACTACCGCTTCGAAGACTTCGAGATTGAAGGCTACGATCCGCATCCGGCTATCAAAGCGCCTGTGGCCATATAGTTCACAGCCAGCGTGACAGAACCGGTGCCTGAGTGCGCCGGTTTTTTTTGCCCAGATTTCTTTTCTTCGGCACGGCTTCCGGCCGCAGTGAAAATTCCTGCAACCCTCCAGTTATCTTCCGGCATTTGCCGCATCCTCGCGTATGCCTGCTGGCTCATCTAAACGCGGCTGGTCACACTGTCGGCCATGAACATTAATCAACGTGGTTTTAGCGTTATTGAGCTAATGGTGGTGATAGCCATCGTTGCCGCACTCAGCGCCGGAGGCCTTCATGGCTGGCACCAGTGGCAGCAGAAAGTGCAGCTTTGGCAGACAGCCCAGCGGCTGAGCCACTTTCTCTCAGGCCTGAGAAATGACGCAAACTGGAACAATCAGACCCATCTTTTAGCGCTGCACCAGAGCGGGAAAAGCTGGTGTCTGGCAAGCCGCGGCGTATCTGAAAACTGTTCGTCTAACCCACGACTGGCTTTTATACCTGAATTTGACGACATCATCGTGGAGGATATGACGGCTGGTTTAGGTTTTTACGGTGTACGCAGCACTGCCTGGCCCGGCCATATTGTTCTGAAAAGCCAGGCCGGGCGGTGGAGGGTGACGGTATCAGTCTGGGGGCGCACGCGGCTGTGTGAACTGTCCGGAGGTAAGCCATGCTGAGTGCTCAGAAAGGATTTACGCTACTGGAAATGCTTATTGCGATGGCCCTGAGCAGCGTGCTGTTGCTGGGTACTTCGCGCCTGTTTCCGGCTTTACAACTGGAGGTTTTACGGCAGTACGGCTATGTCGCTCAGCAGGAGGCGCTGTGGCAGATGGCGTTTGCGATTGGCAAGAATTTGCAGCGGGCTGGCTATTGCCGAGGCCAGTGCCAGGGCGAAGGCGTGAAGTTAACGAATCAGGGAGGCTGCGTGGTGGTGCAGTGGGATGCTAACCATAATGGTCGATGGGACACCGCGAAGGATAGTCAAAATGAACAGACGGGCTATCGCCTACGTAACGGCAACCTGGAAACGCAAAAAGGCGTAGAGCATTGCGAGGGGAGCGGCTGGGAAAGAATGTCTGACCCGGCGCAGTCGACCGTGCAGCACTTCTCCGTTACTCGTCAAAATCGCAAAACTGGCAGACCTTTATTTCTCATCAAGCTTGCATCGAGTTTAAAACAGGGCGGGCGTGCTGCCGAAGTGAACTACGTGGTGAGCGGGGAAAATTTATGAGCGGCAAACGTGAGAAAGGCGGTGCGTCCTTGCTGATGGTATTGATGCTGCTAGCCGTGGGCTCTTTGATCCTGAGCGGGCTATCTCAGCAACTGAGTGCCCAGCGCTTTGAGGTTGCCGCTGAAATTCAGTTTATCAAAAACCATACTGCCGCGAGGTCCGCTCTGGCGTGGGGGGAAAAGCAAAGCTGGCGGCCACAGAGAACGTGGCAGTGCCGGCTTGAGGCTCGTAATAACTGGCAGGCGTGCCTTCATCAAACCGACAAAGGCGAAGCGCTGCTTGCTGCATTCGGCTCCATTCCCGGAAATGAAGTGCCGTTCACGCTGTGGCGCTGGGGTGTACTTCAGGGAGGTGAACTGGTGGCTTCAGCCCAGGGCTGGCTCGACTTTTGCCCTTTACCGGATGATGACTTATGCAAGCTGCCCCGATAATTCCCCGGCAGGGCGGGTTCAGCCTGCCTGAAGTTCTGTGCGCCCTCGCGCTGTTTGGCGTTGTGATGACTGCGCTGCTAGGTTACCACCGCGTCCTGCAGCAGGGTTTTACAAGTCAATGGCAGCTAAGGCAGCTCTGGCGCGTGGCCCGCGAGCAGACTGAACTTGAAGCTCTGCCACCTTCTGATTCATGGAATGTACGCCAACAGCAGACATCTTCCCTGGGATGTGTCAGCATCGACGTTACTGTAACAAGCCCAGAGGGCCGAGCCGCACAGCTTTTGAGGCTGGATTGCCCACGGTCAGAACAACGTCAGGAGTAGCGATTTCATGTTGCGTGTTTACCATTCCAACCGCCTTGATGTGCTGGAAGCTATCATGGAGTTCATTGTAGAGCGCCAGCCGCTGCCGGATCCTTTTGAGCCGGAGGTCGTGCTGGTTCAAAGCACCGGGATGGCGCAGTGGCTGCAAATGACTCTGGCGCAAAAGTTTGGCATCGCGGCAAACATTGAATTCCCGCTGCCGGCCAGCTTTATCTGGGACATGTTCGTGCGGGTGTTGCCGGATATCCCTAAAGAAAGTGCTTTCAACAAGCAGAGTATGAGCTGGAAGCTGATGACGCTTATCCCGAACATGCTCGACAAACCGGAATTTACCCTGCTCAGCCACTATCTGCGGGAGGATGACAGCAGCCGCAAGCTGTTCCAACTGTCTTCCCGCATTGCCGACCTCTATGACCAGTACCTCGTCTATCGTCCCGGCTGGCTGAGCCTCTGGGAAAAGGGAGAGCTTGTCGATGGTGCGGGAGAGTCTCAGCTCTGGCAGGCTCCGCTGTGGGCAGAGCTTGTACGCTACACGGCCGAGCTGGGTCAGCCCGAATGGCACCGTGCCAACCTCTACCAGCGTTTCATTAGTGCTCTTGGAAACAGCGATGTTTGCCCTTCGGGACTTCCGCCTCGCGTCTTTATTTGTGGTATTTCCGCTCTGCCGCCGGTTTACCTTCAGGCCCTGCAGGCGCTGGGTAAGCATATTGACGTCCACGTGCTGTTTACCAACCCCTGCCGTTACTACTGGGGGGACATCAAAGATCCCGCGTTCCTTGCCCGCCTGGTTAGCCGTCGTCGTCGCCTGCATCAGGCCGATCGGAAACAGACGCTGTTTAAAGATAACGACAAAGCCTCTTCGCTGTTTAATGAACTTGGCGAGCAGGATGTGGGCAATTCCCTGCTGGCTTCCTGGGGGAAATTGGGGCGCGACTACTCCTTCCTGCTTTCCGAGCTGGAACGCTTTGAAGAGGTCGATGTTTTTGTCGATTTAGAGCCAGATAATCTCCTGCACGGGCTGCAGCACGATCTGCTGGAGCTGAAAGATTCGCAGGTCCTGGGGCTGACGGTTGATGAGTACGAGCGCAGCGACGGCAAACGGCTGCTGGACCTTAAAGATCGTTCCCTGACGTTTCATGAATGTCACAGCCCGCAGCGCGAAGTTGAAGTTTTGCATGACCAACTGCTGGCGATGCTGGAAGCTGACCCTGAGCTAACGCCGCGCGATATCATCGTGATGGTGGCAGATATTGATAGCTACAGCCCGTTTATTCAGGCCGTGTTTGGCAGCGCACGTGATGAGCGCTGGCTGCCGTTTGCTATTTCTGACCGACGGGCACGTCAGGCGCACCCGGCGCTTCAGGCGTTTATTTTACTGCTCGGACTACCGGAAAGCCGCTTTGCGGCAGAGGATGTGCTGGCGCTGCTGGAAGTGCCAGCGCTGGCGGCGCGCTTCTCTATTGATGAAGAAGGGCTGCGCTACCTGCGTAAATGGGTGAATGAGTCCGGTATTCGCTGGGGCATTGACGACGACAACGTGCGTGAGTTAGAGCTGCCGGCTACCGGGCAGCATACCTGGCGTTTTGGTCTGACCCGTATGCTGCTCGGCTATGCCATGGAAAGCCAGGCCGGGGTTTGGGATTCGGTCCTGCCCTACGATGAGTCCAGCGGCCTGATTGCCGAGCTGGTAGGGCAGCTTGCGGAACTGCTGATGCAGCTTAACCGTTGGCGTCTGCTGCTGACTCAGGAACGCCCTCTGGATGAATGGCTCCCGCTGTGCCGGGAAATGCTGAGCAGCTTCTTCCTGCCTGACGGTGAAACTGAAGCGGCGCTGGCGCTGATTGAGCAGCAGTGGCAGGAGATGATTGAGAAAGGAACCGAGGCCGCCTACCAGCAGCCTGTGCCTTTAACCTTGCTGCGCGATGAACTGGCTCAGCGTCTCGATCAGGAACGTATCAGCCAGCGATTCCTCGCCGGGCCGGTAAACTTCTGTACTCTGATGCCGATGCGTGCCATTCCGTTTAAGGTCGTTTGCCTGCTTGGCATGAATGACGGCGTCTACCCGCGAACGCTTGCGCCACTGGGCTTTGACCTGATGAGCCAGCATCCGCAGCGCGGCGATCGCAGCCGCCGGGACGACGATCGCTACCTGTTCCTGGAAGCGTTAATTTCCGCGCAGCAGCGGCTGTACATTAGCTATATCGGCCGTTCGATTCAGGATAACAGCCGGCGCTACCCGTCAGTGCTGGTGGAGGAGTTGCTGGACTATGTAGCCCGCAGCCATTACCTCCCCGGTGATGCCGAATGCAACGCCGATGACAGCAGCGAGCATGTTAGAAAGCACCTGGTCACGCTTCATGCCCGCACGCCTTTCGACAGCAGTAACTACTTTGCCGAAGGCGAGCAGCAGAGCTTTGCTCAGGAGTGGCTGCCAGCGGCCAGCGGCAACGGGCAGGCACATGCTCACTTTATTCAACCTCTGGCTGCTGAGCCCTGCGACGAAATATCCCTTGAGCAGCTACAGCGCTTTTGGCGGCACCCGGTGCGGGCATTTTTCCAAATGCGCCTGGGGATTAATTTCCGTCTGGAAGATACGGAATTACCGGATGAAGAGCCCTTTACCCTCGACGTGCTCGATCGTTTTCAGCTAAACCAGCACCTGCTTAATACCCTTGTCCAGCAAGAAGATCCGCACCAGCTGTTTGTGCGTTATAGGGCCGCAGGTGTTCTGCCGTACGGTGCTTTTGGTGAAATCCTTTGGGAAAATCAGCGCAATGAAATGAACACGCTGGCTGAGAAAGTGCTGGCAGAGCGACAAAAAGGGGAGAGTCGTGAAGTTGATCTTCATATCGACGGAACCAGAGTGACGGGCTGGCTGTCGGACGTACAGGCAGATGGGCTATTACGCTGGCGCCCTTCGGTGCTGAACGTAGCCCACGGTATGCAGCTGTGGATTGAGCACCTGGTCCACTGTGCCAGCGGCTATGCTGGCGAAAGCCGGCTGTACGGCCGCAAAGATTCGCAGTGGCGCTTCCCTGCGATGGAAAGTGGTGAGGCAAAGGCCTGGCTGTCGCAACTGATTGCGGGCTATAAAGAAGGGCTTCGTCAGCCATTGCTGCTGCTGCATAACAGCGGTGGGGCGTGGATAAAAGCCTGTTATGACCCGCTAAATAATGCCATTTTATGGGATGAGGAGACGCAGCAGAAGGCGCGCACTAAGCTGCTGGCTGCGTGGGAAGGAAACCATATGGTTGAAGGGGAAGGCGCTGATATTTGGCTGCAACGTTTGTACCGTACCCTTGATGCCCAGTACTACGAAGCGATACTTACAGAGGCCGAGCGCTACCTGCTTCCTCTGTTCCGTTTCAACCAACCCTGAACAAGGGTTGTATAAAAATTGCACAGCCCGGTGAGTTCAATTATGATGCGATTTCTTGCTCAGGGCTGGCGAAGTATAACAACGGCGTTCGACGGATAGCTTCGAAAAGTTGTTAATGATGAGTAAGTTAGTGAAGACGAGGTTTGTGAATGCCTAAATGCAGCACCTGGTTTACCGCGCTTTTCTTGTTCGTTGCTCTTTGGGCACCTTTCAGTCAGGCAGATAACGGATGGCAACCGATTCAGGACACCATCCGTAAAAGTGAAAAAGATCCTCGTCAGTATCAGGCTATTCGTTTAGATAACGGTATGACCGTGCTGTTGGTTTCCGATCCGCAGGCGGTGAAATCGCTCTCTGCGCTGGTGGTGCCCGTCGGCTCGCTGGAAGATCCTGATACCCATCTCGGGCTTGCTCACTTCCTCGAACACATGACGCTAATGGGCTCCAAAAAATACCCGGACCCGGATAGCCTGTCTGAGTACCTCAAAAAACACGGCGGCAGCCACAACGCCAGCACCGCGACCTACCGCACCGCGTTTTATCTGGAAGTGGAAAACGATGCGCTCGACGGGGCCGTGGACCGCCTGGCTGACGCGATTGCGGAGCCTAACCTTGCGGCACAGTATGCCGAACGTGAGCGTAATGCGGTCAATGCCGAGCTGACGATGGCCCGCGCGCGCGACGGGATGCGTATGGCGCAGGTCAGCGCCGAAACGATCAACCCCGCTCACCCTGGTTCGCGTTTCTCCGGCGGTAATCTTGAAACCCTGCGTGATAAACCCGGCAGTAAGTTGCTTGATGCGCTGGTGACGTTCAGGAATAAATACTATTCCGCAAACCTGATGAAGGCCGTTATCTACAGCAACAAGCCCTTGCCTGAGCTGGCGAAGATTGCCGCTGAAACCTATGGTCGCGTACCCAATAAAAACATCGAAAAACCGGTTATCGACGTGCCGGTGGTGACCGACGCGCAAAAAGGGATTTTTATCCACTATGTGCCGGTGATGCCGCGTAAGGTGGTTCGGGTTGAATTTCGCATTGATAACGATAGCGATAAATTCCGCAGTAAAACCGATGAACTTATCGGCTACCTGATTGGCAACCGCAGCCACGATACGCTGTCAGACTGGCTGCAAAAGCAGGGGCTTGCCGAGAGCGTGCGGGCTGATTCTGACCCGATGGTTACCGGCAATAGCGGCGTCTTTGCTATTTCCGTGTCGCTGACGGACAAAGGTCTGGCCAACCGTGATCAGGTGGTTGCGGCGGTATTCAGCTATCTCAATCAGCTGCGTGCTAAGGGGATCGACAAGCGTTATTTTGATGAGCTGGCCCACGTGCTGGATCTCGATTTCCGCTACCCGTCCATCACCCGTGATATGGACTATATCGAATGGCTGGCGGACACCATGCTGCGCGTCCCGGTTGCCCATACTCTTGATGCGGCTAACCTTGCCGACCAGTACGATCCTGATGCGATTAAAGCGCGTCTGGACATGATGACGCCGCAAAATGCCCGCGTGTGGTTTATCAGCCCGCAGGAGCCGCACAATAAAACGGCCTATTTCGTCGATGCGCCTTATGAAGTGGACAAAATTCCTGCGCAGACCTTTGCCGACTGGCAGCAGAAGGCAGATGCCATCAAGCTTGAGCTGCCTCAGCTGAACCCCTACATTCCCGACGACTTCACGCTTTATAAGCCGGAGAAGCAGTACGAGCATCCTGAGCTGCTGATACACGAGCCGGATCTGCGCGTGGTGTATATGCCCAGCCGCTATTTTGGCAACGAGCCAAAAGCGGACGTAACCCTTGTGCTGCGTAATCCGCAGGTGATGGACAGCGCGAAGAATCAGGTGCTGTTTGCCATCAACGATTATCTGGCGGGCATCGCGCTTGATGAGCTGAGCAATCAGGCATCGGTCGGTGGCATCAGTTTCTCTTCAAACGCCAATAGCGGATTGATGATCAACGCCAACGGCTATACCCAACGCTTGCCGCAGCTGTTTGAGGCGTTGCTGAAGGGCTACTTTAGCTATACGCCAACGCAGGAACAGCTGGATCAGGCGAAGTCCTGGTATGCGCAGATGATGGACTCGGCGGAAAAAGGCAAAGCTTTTGAGCAGGCTATTTCGCCGGTGCAGATGGTTTCGCAGGTGCCTTATTTTGAGCGTAGTACCCGCCGCGCACTGCTGCCTGAATTGACGCTGAAAGACGTGCTTGATTACCGTGCGCGGCTGAAAACCAACTCCCGGCCTGAATTTATGGTTATCGGCAACATGTCTCCAGAGCAGACCAAACGGCTGGCGGAAAACGTCAAAGCGCAGCTGGCACCGAAGGGCGGCGAATGGTGCCGCAATGATGATGTGCTGATCGATAAGCAGCATCTGGCGATGTTTGAAAAGGCCGGAAGCAGCACGGACTCAGCGCTGGCGGCGGTTTATGTACCAAAAGGCTATAACGAAGCGACCAGCACGGCCTATGGCTCAATGCTGGGGCAAATTATTCAGCCATGGTTCTATAATCAGCTGAGAACGCAGGAACAGCTAGGCTACGCGGTATTTGCTTTCCCGATGTCCATTGGCCGCCAGTGGGGGGTGGGTTTCCTGCTGCAAAGCAGCGACAAGCAGCCAGCCTATCTGTATCAGCGATTTAAGGCGTTTTATCCGGTTATCGAGAAAAAGCTGCGCGGCATGAGCGACGCCGAGTTTGCCCAAATCCAGCAGGGGATGATTGCCCAGATGCAGCAGGCACCGCAAACCCTCGCGGAAGAGGCATCGCAGCTGAGCAAAGATTTCGATCGCCGAAACATGGCGTTTGATTCCCGTGATAAAGTGATCGCCGAAATTAAGAAATTAACGCCGCAGAAGCTGGCTGATTTCTTCCACCAGGCGGTGATAGCTCCCCAGGGGATGGCGGTGCTGTCACAAATTTCCGGCAGCCATAACGGCAAAGCAGACTATGCGGCACCAAAAGGGTGGAAAACCTGGGAGGGGGCACGCAGTCTGCAGCAGACGTTACCACTAGTAAGCGAGAAATAATGACCGATGTAACCGCGCAGCCCCTTGATCCTTTAAGTTTGCCGCTGTTTGGTGAACGGTTGATAGAAGCCTCCGCGGGTACCGGTAAAACCTTTACCATCGCCGCGCTTTACCTGCGGCTGCTGCTGGGGTTGGGGGAAGAAAATGCTTTCCCTCGCCCGCTCGGCGTAGAAGAACTGCTGGTGGTGACCTTTACCGAAGCGGCCACGGAAGAACTGCGTGGCCGTATTCGGGCCAATATCCACGAATTGCGTATCGCCTGCATACGTAATCGAAGCAAAAACCCACTAATTCAGAGCCTGCTTGCCCAGATTGCGGACAAGCAGCTTGCTGCCCGTACCCTGCTGTTAGCCGAGCAGCAAATGGATGAGGCCGCTATTTTCACCATCCACGGCTTTTGCCAGCGGATGCTCAGCCTGAATGCTTTTGAGTCCGGCATGCTGTTTGAACAGCAGCTTCTCGAAGATGAGTCCGTGCTGCGCCGCCACGCCTGCGCAGACTTCTGGCGCCGTCACTGCTATCCGCTGCCAAAACCGGTGGCTCAGGCAATGAGTGAAGCGTGGTCGGGGCCGGAAGCGCTCCTGCGGGACATCAACAGCTGGCTCCAGGGCGAGCAGCCGCAGCTCAAACAGCCGCCGGCCGATGACGAAACGCTGCTGGCCCGCCATGAAAAGATAATCGCCGCTATCGACGGGGTAAAAGCCCAGTGGCGAGCTGCCGCAGGTGAGCTGGCGAGCCTGATTGGCGATTCTGGCGTGGATAAGCGCAGCTACAGTAGCAAACATTTACCGAACTGGCTGGAGATTGTGGGCCAGTGGGCACAGCTGGAAACGACCAGCTATCAGCTCCCTGACGCGCTGGCTAAGTTTGCACAAAGCACGCTGGAAGAAAAAACCAGGAAAGGTGAAGTGCCCCGGCACAGCCTGTTCAATGCAATAGACGCCCTGCTGGCCGAGCCGCTGACCCTGCGCGACCTGGTGATAGCCAGGGCGATGGCCGAAATTCGCTACATCGTGCAGCAGGAAAAACGCCGCCGCGGTGAGCTGGGCTTTGACGATATGCTGAGCCGGCTCGATGAGTCTTTGCATCAGCCCGGTGGCGATGCTTTAGCTGCGGCTATCCGTGGGCGTTTTCCGGTGGCGATGATCGATGAATTCCAGGATACCGACCCGCAGCAGTACCGCATCTTCCGCCGGCTGTATATCAGGCAGCAGGACACCGCACTGTTGCTGATTGGCGACCCGAAGCAGGCGATTTATGCTTTCCGCGGCGCTGATATTTTTACCTACATGAAAGCACGCCATGAGGTGAGCGCCCACTACTCGTTGGACACCAACTGGCGCTCGGCTCCGGCGATGATCCACGGCGTGAACACGCTGTTCCAGCAGGTCGAGAATCCGTTCTTATTCCGTCAGATCCCGTTCCTGCCAGTCAAGTCAGCGCCGCGCAAC
Source organism: Cedecea sp. P7760 (assembly GCF_013386425.1). Taxonomy (NCBI): domain Bacteria; kingdom Pseudomonadati; phylum Pseudomonadota; class Gammaproteobacteria; order Enterobacterales; family Enterobacteriaceae; genus Cedecea; species Cedecea sp. P7760. Next base: position 45,993 of record NZ_JACARU010000006.1, read on the forward strand.
GGCGGCCTGCGGTTTACCGTCCATGGTGAAAGCCAGGCTGCGGTAAAAATGTGGCTCCAGCCGGGCGAAGGTGTCGGTGTAAGTGATTACCAACAAGCGATGGCCACGCAGTGCGCCCGGCAAATTCGCGACTGGCTAACCGCCGGGCAGCGGGGCGACGCGCTGCTTTGGCGAGGGGATGACTCCCGCCCGCTCAGGGCATCGGATATGACGATTCTGGTGCGCAGCCGTGGCGAGGCGGCCATCGTGCGCGATGCTCTTGGCGCGCTCAATATTCCTTCGGTGTACCTCTCAAACCGTGATTCGGTGTTTGCAACCGTAGAGGCACGCGAGCTGCTGTGGCTGCTGCAGGCGGTATTAACGCCTGAAATTGAAACCGCCATGCGCAGCGCCATTGCGACGGGCATGTTGGGGCTGGATGCGCTGACTATTGAGGCGCTGAACAAAGACGAGCTAGCCTGGGACAACCTGGTTGAAGAGTTTTTCGGCTACCGCGAACAGTGGCTGAAGCGCGGCGTGATGCCGATGCTAAGAGCACTGATCGGCGCGAGAAATATTGCTGAAAACCTGCTGGCCACGCCGGGCGGAGAGCGCCGGCTGACGGATATCCTGCACATCAGCGAGCTTCTGCAGGAAGCCTCGGCAGAAATGGAAAGCGAGCACGCGCTGGTGCGCTGGCTGGCGCAACGTATTGCCGAGCCGGACAGCAATGCCTCCAGCCAGCAGCTGCGTCTGGAAAGCGATAAACATCTGGTGCAGGTGGTGACCATCCACAAATCCAAAGGGCTGGAGTACCCGCTGGTCTGGCTGCCGTTCGTGGCCAACTATCGCCCGCAGAGCAGCGGCCTGTATCACGATCGAACCACTTTTACCTCGCTGCTGGATTTAAGCAATGATGCGGAAAGCCTTGGGCTTGCCGAAGAAGAGCGCCTTGCCGAGGATCTCCGGTTGCTGTATGTGGCGCTGACCCGCTCCGTCTGGCACTGCAGCCTGGGCGTGGCGCCGCTGTTCCGTGGTTCCCGGGCAAAAAAAGGCAACAGCGACTTGCACCTCAGCGCGCTGGGCTATTTGCTGCAAAAAGGCGAAGCGCTTGATGCCGAAGGGCTGCGTCAGGCGCTGGACGTCCTCAAGAGCGAAGCCATTGACGTTGAAACGCTGCCTCCGGGTGAGGATTCTCCGTGGCAGCCGGTCTCCAGCGCGTTGCCTGAGCTTGCCGCTCGCCAGCTTAAACGGCGAATTGCCGATAACTGGCGCGTGACCAGCTACTCCGGGCTGCAGCAGCACGGCAGCAGCCGGGTGCTGGATTTGGTGCCACGTCTTGACGTGGATGCCGTGGGGGAAGCGCCGGAGCAAAGTGAGCCGTCACTTACGCCGCATACATTCCCGCGCGGGGCTTCACCAGGCACTTTCCTGCACAGCCTGTTTGAAGAGGTTGATTTTACCCAGCCGGTAGATAGCGAGAAAACGGCACAGCAGCTGCTTGCCAACGGATTTGGCAGCGAATGGTGCCCGGTGGTTAGCCGCTGGCTGGAAGAGGTGCTCGCCGCGCCGCTCAATGACACCGGGGTTGCGCTGAATCTGCTTCCGCCGAAGGAAAAACAGGTTGAGCTGGAGTTTTATTTACCGATCGACCATGAGCTGCAGGCTCCTGCGCTGGACGCGTTGATTCGCCGTTACGATTCGCTTTCCGCCGGTTGTCCGCCTTTGGACTTCCGCCAGGTGAAGGGGATGCTGAAGGGATTTATCGACCTGGTATTCCGCTGGGAAGGGCGTTATTACCTGCTGGACTACAAATCTAACTGGCTGGGCGAAGACAGCAGCGCCTACACCCGGCAAGCCATGGCTCAGGCGATGCAGTCCCACCGCTATGACCTGCAGTACCAGCTTTATACGCTGGCGCTGCACCGATACCTGCGCCATCGCATGGCAGGTTATGACTACCAGCAGCACTTCGGTGGGGTAATTTATCTGTTCCTGCGCGGCGTGGAGCAGGGCAAACCTGAACAGGGTATTTTTTCTACGCGCCCGGACATCAAGCTGATTGATGCGATGGACGCGCTCTTTGCCGGGACAGCAGAGGAGATGGGCCAGTGAGCATGTCACAGTTACTCAACCAGGCGGTGACGCTGAAAGCCCTCAGGCCGCTGGACTCGCAGTTTGCCATGATGGTGGCTAACGATGCGCAGCCCGCCGTGATGCTGGCCGCCGCGCTGCTTAGCCACGAGTCAGGGGAAGGGCACGTGTGCCTGCCGCTTGAGCGGATAACGCCTGCCTTTGTCTTCGCCGGCAAACATCCTGAGCTGGTGGCTCAACTCTTCGCTGAGGCAGAGCCGGCCATGGGCTGGGAAAGCGCATTACTGGCTTCTCATTCGGTGAGTTCGAACGATGAAGCCACGCCGTTAAAACTGATCGGCAATCGTCTGTACCTCAACCGCATGTGGAGTAACGAGCAGCGGGTAGCCGCCTTTTTTGGCGAGCATAATCAGCCGGTCGCGGTAGATGAAGCTCGACTTCGGGATAGCCTCGACGCGCTGTTTGGCAGCAGCCAGCAGACGGACTGGCAAAAGGTGGCCGCGGCGGTCGCGCTGACCCGGCGTATCTCGGTTATCTCCGGCGGGCCGGGCACCGGCAAAACCACGACGGTAGCAAAACTGCTGGCCGCTTTGGTGCAGCTTACCGATGGTCAGCCACTTCGCATTCAGCTTGCGGCCCCAACGGGCAAGGCTGCCGCACGCTTAACGGAGTCATTAGGCAGCGCGCTGCGCCAGCTGCCGCTGAGCGACGAGCAGAAAAAGCGCCTGCCGGATGAGGCCTCAACGTTGCATCGCCTGTTAGGGGCGCAGCCAAACAGCCAGCGTCTGCGGCACCACGCCGGTAACCCACTGCACCTTGATGTGCTGGTGGTGGATGAGGCGTCGATGGTGGACTTGCCGATGATGTCCAGGCTTATCGATGCTCTGCCTGAGCGAGCAAGGGTCATCTTCCTCGGAGACAGAGATCAGCTGGCGTCCGTGGAGGCGGGCGCGGTTCTGGGCGATATCTGCCATTACGTGAATGACGGTTATTCGGCGCAGCGTGCGGAGCAATTACAGCGGCTCACGGGCTGTGAGGTGCCCGTCGGCGATAGCGACCGGGCAAGCTCGCTGCGTGACGGGCTTTGCCTGCTGCGTAAAAGCTACCGATTCGACAGCCAGTCCGGCATCGGTCAGCTGGCATTTGCAGTCAATGCGAGCGACAGCAGGCAGGTTAAGGCCGCGTTTGGACAGGGATTCACCGACATTTCGCTGCAGCCGCTGCTTGAACCTGAAGATTACACGGCGATGATTGCCGACGTGGTGAGCGGCTACGGAGAGTATTTAAAGCAGGTGCGGCAGAAAGCCGAGCCAGCCGAAATTCTTAGCGCTTTCGGTCGTTATCAGCTGCTGTGTGCATTGCGTGAAGGTCCCTTTGGCGTTAGCGGCCTGAATGAGCGCATTGAACAGGCGTTTGTACAGGCGCGTCTGATTCAGCGGCCCTCTCAGGCGCTTTCGCGCTGGTACGACGGGCGTCCGGTGATGATTGCCCGTAATGACAGCTCGCTTGGGCTGTTTAACGGTGATATCGGGATTGCTTTGCTGCGTGAAGAGGGGCTTCGGGTCTGGTTCCCGATGCCCGACGGCAAGGTGAAGTCAGTTCAGCCAAGCCGCCTGCCAGCACACGACACGGCTTTCGCCATGACGGTGCATAAGTCTCAGGGCTCTGAGTTTGACCATGCCGCATTAGTGCTGCCAAACCAGTTTGTGCCGGTGGTGACGCGCGAGCTGGTTTACACGGCAATTACACGCGCCCGTAAGCAGCTATCGCTGTATGCCGACGAACGCGTTTTGAATAAAGCTATAGCCACGCGTACGGAGCGCCGCAGCGGGCTAATGGCGATTTTCTCCGGGGAATAAGAGTAAAGGGAAGGCACAATCAAGGCCTTCCCTTTTTTAAGTCAGGTCGGCCATCAGCACTTTAGATTTGCGCTGATAGTTGTACATCTCTTTTTTGCTCGCAGGCAGCAGCTCAACGTCCACCGGCAGGAAACCACGCTCCTGGAACCAGTGGATGCTGCGGGTGGTCAGCACGAACAGCTTGCTTAGCCCCATTTGCCGCGCCTGGTTAGCGACGCGGTTAAGTAACTCTTCACCTCGAGACGAACTACGATAGTCAGGATGAACGGCCACGCAGGCCATTTCACCGATGCTTTCTTCCGGGAACGGATAGAGCGCGGCACAGGCGATCGTCAGGTTATCGCGCTGAATAATGGTGAATTTGTCGATCTCCATTTCCAGCTGCTCGCGGGAGCGGCGAACCAAAATGCCTTGCTGCTCCAGCGGGCGAATCAGCTCAAGAATACCGCCGATGTCGTTGATGGTGGCGCGGCGGATTTGCTCGGCGCTTTCCATCACAATCTGCGTGCCGATCCCGTCGCGTGAGAACAACTCCTGTAGCAGCGCCCCGTCTTCCTGATAGCTGAGCAGGTGGCTGCGGCGTACGCCGCTGCGGCAGGCTTTCACCGCGCCACGCAGGAACCGCACGGTCCCTGAGTGGTAGTCGCCGGCGCTTTCCAGCGCTTCAATACGCTGCTGGGCCTCGTTCGGGAACAGCTCGGAAATCACGTTACCCAGATCGTCGGTCACGCCCTGAGCGGAGCAGAACCCTATCATCTTCTCTGCCTTCAACTTAACCGCAAGCTGGGTGGCCACTTCTTCAGAGGTGAGGTTAAAGCTTTCCCCCGTCACGGAAACCGCCACCGGCCCCATCAGCACGATAGCGCCGCTGTCTAACTGACGGTGGATGGCCTCTTCATCAATACGGCGTACGCGCCCGCTGTGGCAGTAGTCCACGCCATCATCCACGCCCAAAGGCTGCGCAATGATGAAGTTCCCGCTAACCACGTTGATGTGGGCACCTTGCAGCGGCGTATTACCGAGGCTCATAGAAAGCCGTGCGGTGATGTCGAGCTGCAGCAACCCGGCAGCCTGCTTAACCAGTTCGAGGGTTTTAGCGTCGGTGACGCGAGTGTGTTTATGGTAAACCGGTTCGTGATGGTGCTCAGCCAGGTTTTCATCAATCTGCGGGCGTGCTCCGTACACCACCACCAGGCGAATGCCCAGGCTGTGAAGCAGGCCGATGTCGTTGACGATGCTGGAAAAGTTTTCATGTTCAATGGCTTCGCCGCCGAGCATGATGACAAACGTTTTTCCCCGGTGGGCATTAATATAGGGAACAGAATGGCGAAATCCCTGGACCAGTTCGGTTCTACGTTCCTTTACCACGGCACACCCTCATTGCATTTTTATTCGTAATTTGTGTATTTTTATTCTTTTATGGCGCCAGGTGCAAGCGCCAATTTTCATCCAGGATAAAATTCCCTGCTCCCGGCTTTTTATGACCTTTTCCGAACGTTTACCCTTTTATAGATGACAGTAACCGCGTGTTTCGCTAAAGTTTTTGGCTCAAAAAAAATTTCATCATATTTAGTGACAACCTCTCAGGGGAGCCATGCCAGATTCCAGTTCGTTAATGAGTCGCCGCCGTTTACTTCAGGGTGCAGGAGCAATGTGGCTGTTGAGCGTCAGCAAGGTCGGTTTTGCTGCCTCAAGCCAGGTGATTGCCGTGCGCGTCTGGCCGGCCTCGTCTTATACCCGCGTGACGCTGGAGTCGAACCATCAGCTGAAATATCGCCAGTTCGCCCTCAGTAACCCGGAGCGGGTGGTGGTGGATATCGAAGGGGCGCATTTAAATTCAGTTTTAAAAGGTATCGGCAGCCAGGTTCGCGTCGACGATCCGTTTATTAAGTCCGCTCGCGTGGGCCAGTTCGATCCAAAGACCGTACGCATGGTTTTTGAATTGAAACAAAACGTAACGCCGCATTTGTTCGGGCTGGCACCGGTCGCCGAATTTAAAGAGCGCCTGGTGATGGATCTTTATCCCGCCAATATGAATAGCGAACAAGATCCGCTGTTGGCGTTACTGGAAGATTACAACAACGGCCAGCTGGATAAGAAAATGCCGGCGGAGAAAGGGCCGCAGCCGGGCAAGGCCGGTAGAGATCGCCCGATTGTCATCATGCTTGACCCCGGCCATGGCGGCGAGGATCCGGGAGCCATTGGCCCGAATAAGACCCGCGAAAAAGATATTGTGCTCAGCATTGCGCGCAGGCTGAAGGCGTTGCTCGATAAAGAGGGCAATATGAAGGCCTACATGACGCGTAACGAAGACGTGTTTATCCCGCTGAAAGTGCGCGTTGCCAAGGCGCAAAAGCAGCGTGCCGACCTGTTTGTTTCTATTCATGCGGATGCGTTCACCACCGCGGCAGCTCGCGGCTCGTCGGTCTTTGCGTTATCCACGAAAGGAGCCACGAGTACGGCGGCGAAATATCTGGCACAAACGCAGAACGCCGCGGACTTAATTGGCGGCGTGGGCAAGAGCGGGGATCGCTATCTGGACCACACGATGTTCGACATGGTGCAGTCGCTGACCATCAACGACAGCCTGAAGTTTGGCAAAGAGGTGCTTAACCGGCTGGGGCGGGTGAACAAACTGCATAAAAACAGCGTCGATCAGGCCGGGTTCGCGGTGCTTAAAGCGCCGGATATCCCGTCCATTCTGGTGGAAACCGCCTTCCTCAGTAACCCGGAGGAGGAGCGTAAGCTGCGCACGGCGAAGTTCCAGCAGGAGGTAGCGGAGTCGATCCTTGCGGGGATTAAGGCCTACTTCTCGGACAGCTCACGGCTGGCAAGACGAGGCTAAAATATCTGATAAGGGCGGGGAAAACCTGCCTTATTTTTTATCAACGGCAGAAACAAAAAAACACCCGTAAGGGTGTTCTCAATGTTGGTTGCGGGGGCCGGATTTGAACCGACGACCTTCGGGTTATGAGCCCGACGAGCTACCAGGCTGCTCCACCCCGCGTCCGTCATACTACTTTTTTAATGATTTTTCATCACTGCGCTGTTAAACCAGCGACTTTTAATTGGTTGCGGGGGCCGGATTTGAACCGACGACCTTCGGGTTATGAGCCCGACGAGCTACCAGGCTGCTCCACCCCGCGTCCGTCATACTTCTTAATGATTATTCATCATTGCGCCGTTTAATCAGCGACTTTTTAGTTGGTTGCGGGGGCCGGATTTGAACCGACGACCTTCGGGTTATGAGCCCGACGAGCTACCAGGCTGCTCCACCCCGCGTCCGTGGATGCGCACTATACTCTGCTCGCTTTTTGTTGCAACCCTTTTTTGGCAGAAATGCCTGAATTTCCCATTGGTTGTTGAATTTACCCGCACAATGGCCCTAAACAGACGTTTTTGCTGCCCAGGCCGTTCAACTCGTTTAATTCTCGCGACGCGTTTGCTATCTTCGGCGAGGCATACAGAGGCAACCAGCAGGGCTAGAGAGTAATGAAAGGACGTTGGATTAAATATATAGCAGCGGGAGCCATGTTAACCATGCTGGCCGCCTGTTCATCAAAACCGACCGATCGCGGTCAACAATATAAAGACGGGAAATTCTCCCAGCCTTTCTCACTGGTGAATCAGCCTGATGCGGTTGGTGCGCCGATAAATGGCGGCGACTACGCTGAGCAGGTTAATCAGATTCGTTCCGCTTCTCCGCGCCTCTATAATAATGGCAGCGATATCTATAACGCGGTGCAGCAATGGCTGCGCGCGGGCGGCGATACTCGTCAGCTAAAGCAGTTTGGCCTTGATGCCTGGCAGATGGAAGGGGCTGACAACTATGGCAACGTCCAGTTTACCGGTTACTACACGCCGGTTATCCAGGCTCGCCATACCCGCCAGGGCGAATTCCAGTACCCGATTTACCGCATGCCGCCCAAACGTGGCCGCCTGCCTTCTCGCGCGGAAATTTACAGCGGCGCGCTGAGCGACAGCTACATCCTCGCCTACAGCAACTCCCTGATGGATAACTTCATTATGGACGTGCAGGGCAGCGGCTATATCGATTTTGGCGACGGCCAGCCTTTGACCTTCTTCGGCTATGCCGGGAAAAACGGCCACGCCTACCGCAGCATCGGCAAGGTGCTTATCGACCGTGGCGAAGTGAAGAAAGAAGATATGTCTATGCAGGCGATTCGCCATTGGGGGGAAACCCACAGCGAAGCACAAGTGCGCGAGCTGCTTGAGCAGAACCCTTCTTTTGTCTTCTTCAAGCCCGCAAGCTATGCGCCGGTTAAAGGCGCGAGCGCGGTACCTTTGATTGGCCGCGCCTCCGTAGCGTCTGACCGCTCTATTATCCCTGCGGGCACCACGCTGCTGACTGAAGTCCCACTGTTGGATAACAGCGGCAAATTCACCGGCCAGTACGAGCTGCGCGTGATGGTAGCGCTGGACGTTGGCGGCGCGATTAAAGGCCAACATTTCGATATCTATCAGGGCATTGGCCCGGATGCCGGGCATCGCGCGGGTTGGTACAACCACTACGGCCGCGTCTGGGTGCTGAAGCCGGCACCGGGGGCTGGCAGCAGCGGTAACGTTTTTAGCGGTTAATGCTGCAACGTTTCCACCTTTTACTGCGGGCTGTATAATCAGCCCGTTTTTTATTTCTGAGGAATTCCCCGATGTCTGTCGTTCTCTCTGATGCCTGGCTGCAACGCTTTGGCGGCACCGCTCGTCTGTATGGCCAGGCGGCGCTACAGCTTTTTGCTGAGGCTCACGTTTGCGTGATTGGCATCGGTGGCGTGGGTTCATGGGCGGCAGAGGCGCTGGCGCGTACCGGCATTGGGGCCATCACGCTTATCGATATGGACGACGTTTGCGTGACCAACACTAACCGTCAAATCCACGCGCTAAAGAGCAGCGTTGGCCAGGCGAAAACGGAAGTTATGGCGGCGCGTATTAAAGAGATTAACCCGGAGTGCCGCGTCACGGTGGTGGATGACTTTATTACCGCCGATAACGCCGCTGAGCTTCTGAATCAAGGGTTTAGCTATGTTATTGACGCGATTGATAGCGTTCGCCCAAAAGCGGCGTTAATCGCGTATTGCCGTCGCTACAAGATCCCGCTGGTGACCACCGGCGGCGCAGGCGGGCAGATAGATCCGACGCAGATCCAGGTTAGCGATCTGGCGAAAACCATTCAGGATCCGCTTGCAGCCAAGCTGCGTGAGCGCCTGAAAAGTGACTTTGGCGTGGTGAAAAACAGCAAAGGGAAGCTGGGCGTGGACTGCGTATTTTCCACCGAAGCGCTGGTGTACCCGCAGGCTGACGGTTCAGTTTGCGCCATGAAAAGCACCGCTGAAGGCCCAAAACGCATGGACTGTGCTTCGGGGTTTGGCGCGGCAACAATGGTGACCGCCAGCTTTGGTTTTGTGGCGGTGTCCCATGTGCTGAAGAAGATGATGGCGAAGGCGGCGCGAACCGCCTCCTGATCACGCCTGGCGCGCGGCCTCTTGAACGGCCGCAGCTAGCGCCGTAAGCCCGCTGCTGCGGGAAGCGCTTAGCTGATGGCGCAGCCCCAGCTCGTCAAACAGGCTGAGCGGATCGTTTTCCAACAACTGCTGAGCAGTTTTCCCTTCTACTGCGGTCAACAGCACCGCCAATAATCCGCGAACGATGCGTCCTTCGCTGTCGCCATAGAAGTGCAGCGTGCCGTCCGGCAGGCGTTCGTGGCCCAGCCAGACGCGGTTTTCGCAGCCGCTGATTTCAATGCTCTCGGTTTTTAACGTCTCCGGCAGCGCGGGGAGTTTTTTTCCCAATAAAATCAGCTGGCGGTATTTGTCTTCCCACTGCTGCTGCGTTGCAAACGTGGCGCGCAGGGTCTCTTCGTTAAGGGTTGTGCCAAAAGGATGGTTAGCCAGCATTCAGTCCACCAAAATGTCGAGGGCGCGGTCGACCGCTGAGAGCAGCTCGTTCACGTCCTGCTGCGTGTTGTACGGCGCAAAAGAAGCGCGCAGCGTGCCGCTGACGCCTAACGCCGCCATTAAAGGCTGAGCACAGTGCTGGCCCGCCCGAAGCGCAATGCCAGATTCTGCCAGCAGCGTGACCATATCGCTGTGGTGCACGCCCGCAAAATCAAACGCCAGCAGGCTTGAGTCCTGGCAGCGGAAGCTGCGAAAACCAGGGCGCTTCGCCAGTTCGGACTCGGCGAGCGTTGCCAGGCTGCGGCTCCAGCTTTCCGCCTGTTGCAGGTCGATAGCCTCAAGCCATTCCAACACGGCGCTTAGGCCGATGACGCCCGCGACGTTTGGCGTCCCGGCTTCAAAGCGATAAGGCACCGGCTGAGTTTTAAAACCGTCGAAAGAGACATGGGTGATCATTTTGCCGCCGCCGAGCCACGGCGACATCTGTTCAAGCAGCTCAGCCTTGCCATAGAGCGCCCCAATGCCGGTTGGGCCATACAGTTTATGGGCGGAGAAGGCGTAAAAGTCGATACCCAGCGCCTGGACATCCGGCGGGCAGTGAACGATGCCCTGCGCGCCGTCGACCATCACGACTGCCCCCGCTTCATGTGCCAGCTTGATGGCTTTTTCGAGGTCAGGGCAGCCGCCTGTCACGTTAGACATTTGTCCCAACGCCAGAATACGCGTGCGGTCGTTGAGCAACGCTGGCAGCAGGCTCAGGTCAGGCAAAGCCTGGCTATCCAGCGGCAGTTTCACCACTTTCGCACCGGTCTGTTCGGCCACCATTAACCACGGCACAAAATTGGCGTGATGCTCTGCTTCACTCACGATAATTTCATCCCCGGCCTGCAGGCGAGGGCGGGCGTAGCACTGCGCAACCAGATTAATAGCTTCAGTAGTGCCGCGAGTCCAGACCACGGATTTACCGCTTTCGGCGTTGAGCAAACGGGCCACAAGGTCGCGCGCCGCTTCATAGCGAGCCGTCAGACGCTGCGCTTCGGGAAACTGGCTGCGGTGAACGTTACCGGCGCTCAGGCTGTAAAACTGCTGGGTGGCATCGATCACTGCCTGGGGTTTAAGCGCCGTGGCCGCGCTGTCGAGATAGACGCCTGCGTCTGCCAGCGCGGGAAACTGGGCGCGAAAATGGGAGGGGTTAAATGCTGTCATGGTGATCCTCTGTTCAATGCACAGATCGTCGCGCAAAACTGACGTTGGCACAAGGTTTCCGTCTTTCTCGGAATCGTCTGTTTCTCCTGGCAGAATCGGGAAAGCAGGTTATGCTAATTATTGTTGGACTAATATTTAAGCATGTTAGTAGAAGAGATTTAAGTAGCATTAAACTCTATCCACAAGGAGAAGAATAATGAACAAAGCAACCGCTATCGTTTCTGCCTGTATGATGACCTTTGCACTTGCAGCCTGTTCCAGCCCGAACTACATCATGCATACCAATGACGGGCGCGCCATTGTCTCCGAAGGTAAACCGAAGACCGATGACGAAACCGGGATGATCAAGTACAAGGATGCTAACGGCAATATGCAGCAGATTAACCGCTCGGATGTGAAAGAGATGGTTGAACTGAAGAAGTAAAACTGCAGGCAAAAAAAAGCACCGCATTCGGCGGTGCTACATTAATCACTATGGACAGACAGGGTAAATGTACAGGAAGTGAAAAGGGGTAGCTAAGCTACCGTGGTCCGAAATGTCAGACCAATTGCAAACACAACAACACAACATCACAACCGTAAGCCAAAAGCCCTCCAGAACACGCATTCCAGACAACTTTTCGTTCCGACTCAGGAAGTGCCGCCACTATAGGTATTTGCTGGTGCATCCTCAACGGACAATTTATAATGGCTCAGATAAAAAAAACTAATAGGTAAACAAACGCTATCTGTTTGTTAACTGTTATTAACACTTAAGCCAAATAACCTCATGTCTAAGCGATTACCCCCTCTGAATGCGCTGCGCGTTTTTGACGCTGCGGCTCGTCACTTGAGTTTTACTAAAGCGGCTGAAGAACTTTTCGTTACTCAGGCTGCGGTAAGCCACCAGATCAAGTCGCTGGAGGATTTTCTTGGCCTGAAGCTGTTCCGCCGCCGCAACCGTTCGCTGCTGCTGACCGAAGAAGGTCAGAGCTATTATCAGGATATTAAAGAGATTTTTTCCCAGCTGACCGAAGCCACACGCAAGCTGCAGGCGCGCAGTGCAAAAGGCGCGCTGACGGTGAGTTTATTGCCAAGTTTTGCGATTCACTGGCTGGTTCCTCGCTTAACAAGCTTTAACTCAGCTTATCCGGGGATCGACGTGCGCATCCAGGCGGTGGACCGCCAGGAAGACAAATTGTCCGATGACGTTGACGTGGCGATATTCTATGGGCGAGGAAACTGGCCTGGGCTTAGAGTTGAAAAGCTTTATGCTGAATATTTGCTCCCTGTTTGCTCACCTATGCTGCTAACCGGTGATAAACCGATTAAAACGCCGGAAGATTTGGCAAAGCATACTTTATTGCATGACGCCTCACGCCGCGACTGGCAGACTTATACCCGCCAGCTTGGCGTGAGCCATATTAATGTCCAGCAAGGGCCCATCTTCAGCCACAGCGCAATGGTGTTGCAGGCCGCTATCCACGGCCAGGGCATTGCGCTGGCCAATAACGTGATGGCACAAACGGAAATCGAGGCCGGTCGACTGGTGTGTCCGTTTAACGATGTGCTGGTGAGTAAAAACGCCTTTTATCTGGTTTGTCATGACAGCCAGGCAGAACTGGGTAAAATAGCGGCGTTTCGACAGTGGATCCTGGCAAAGGCGGCCAGTGAGCAAGAGAAATTCCGTTTTCGCTACGAACAATAAGCAACCTTCGCGTGGCCAGGCCACGCTCTACTTTAGGGTTACACCATGACCAGCCGATTCATGCTGATATTTGCCGCCATCAGCGGTTTTGTTTTTGTTGCCCTGGGCGCTTTTGGGGCGCATGTGTTAAGCAAATCTCTGGGTGTTGCGGAGATGGGGTGGATCCAGACCGGCCTTGAGTACCAGGCGTTCCACACGCTCGCTATCTTTGGCCTTGCGGTCGCGATGCAGCGCCGCATCAGTATCTGGTTCTACTGGAGCAGCGTCTTTATGGCGTTAGGCACCGTATTATTTAGCGGCAGTTTGTACTGCCTGGCCCTGTCGCACCTGCGGCTGTGGGCGTTTGTAACACCGGTGGGCGGCGTAAGCTTCCTGGCCGGCTGGATATTGATGTTAATTGGTGCTGTGCGCCTGAAACGTAAGGGCGTAAGCCATGAATAAAGTGATTTTGTACTGCCGACAGGGATTTGAGAAAGAGTGTGCGGCAGAGATAACCGACAAAGCTGGCCAGCGCGGCGTCTACGGCTTTGCCCGAGTTAAAGAGCAGAGCGGGTACGTCATCTTTGAATGCTACCAGCCGGAAGAGGCGGATAAGCTGGCGCGGGAACTGCCGTTCAGCGACCTGATTTTTGCCCGCCAGATGTTTGTTGCCGGTGAGCTGCTAAAAGATTTGCCGCCGGAAGACCGCATAACGCCTGTCGTTGGTATGCTGCAGGGCGTGGTAGAGAAGGGCGGCGACCTGCGCGTTGAAGTGGCCGATACCAACGAAAGCAAAGAGCTGATGAAGTTCTGCCGCAAGTTTACCGTGCCGCTGCGAGCCAGCCTGCGCGAGGCTGGGGTGCTGACCAACTATGAAACGCCGAAGCGCCCGGTGGTGCATGTATTCTTTATCGCGCCGGGCTGCTGCTACACGGGCTATTCCTACACCACCAACAACTCAGCGTTCTATATGGGCATCCCGCGCCTCAGGTTCCCGGCGGATGCACCAAGCCGTTCCACGCTGAAGCTGGAAGAGGCGTTTCACGTCTTTATTCCTGCCGATGAGTGGGACGAACGCCTGGCCAACGGCATGTATGCCGTTGATTTAGGTGCCTGCCCAGGCGGCTGGACCTATCAGCTGGTGAAGCGAAATATGTGGGTTTCTTCCGTCGATAACGGCCCGATGGCGCAAAGCCTGATGGATACCGGACAGGTAACCTGGCTGCGTGAAGACGGTTTTAAGTACCGCCCAACGCGCACCAACATCTCGTGGATGGTGTGCGACATGGTAGAAAAACCGGCGAAAGTGGCCCATCTGATGGCGACATGGCTGGTAAACGGCTGGTGCCGTGAAACCATTTTTAACCTCAAGCTGCCGATGAAAAAGCGCTACGAAGAGGTGTCGCAAAACCTGGCGCAGATCCGGGAAATCCTCGAAAGCAACGGCATTAACGCTGAGATCAAAGCGCGCCAGCTTTACCACGACCGTGAAGAAGTGACGGTTCACATCCGCCGCTGGTGGGCAGCCGTGGGTGGGCGCCGCGACGAGCGCTGATGGCTTTACCCCTCGCCTGTTCACGGTGAGGGGTTTTCCCTTCTTCAGGCTGAAGGCGATGCCCCAGGCAGCCTGAGCTGCTGTAAGTTCCCATCGAGCTGTAAATCCGTCTGTAGCCTTGCCACCTGGCGGCTGATAAACGCGCTCTCCCTGTGCTGTTCAAGTTTCTTACGCCATTTTTCCGGAACCTCATCCAGCCGCTGATACAGTGCTTCCAGATTGGAAAACTGGTTAATTAGCTGCGTGGCGCTTTTTGGCCCGATGCCCGCGACACCGGGGATTTTACTGCTGCTAATGCCCGCCAGCCCCCAGAAATCGCCCAGCTGTTCCGGCTGCACGCCGTACTCCTGGGCAATAAACGGCGCATCCAGCCAGCGCTTTTGGAAGTAATCCCTAATTTGCAGGGTGGGTGCCAGAAGCTGGCAATAGCCTTTATCGGTAGAGACGATCGTTGCCCAGTGGCCGCCGGAGGCGACTTTTACCGCCAGCGTGGCCGCAAGGTCGTCCGCTTCGTTACCTTTTGAATGCCAGCACTGCACGCCCCGGCGGGTAAACGCCTCCCGCAGGGCGGGCATTTCGGCATGCAGATCGTCAGGCATCGGCGAACGGCCCGCTTTGTAGTCGGGCATAACCTGATGCCGCCAGCCTTCGCGGCGCTCTTCGTCATCAAAGACCGCCACCGCGTGGGTCGGCTGGCTGTGGCCGATGAGCTGGTCCAGGGCGTGCAGGCAGGTGTCGACACAAGGTGAGCCCTGAACCGCGTGTATGCGGCGAATAAGGTTCAATGCATCGACGATAAGTAAATGAATAGCCATAAGAAATTTACCGGTCACTCTGATGGACTTACCCTAACACTTCCCGCCATGATGAGCTATTCTCATCACAGAATTCAGGAACCTCTCTCGCAAAAACCTTGTTGGCAAAGGGTGGAAAGCCATTGCGTAGTTGTTAGCGGGCTATGTATATTTCTAACGCATATAAAAATAGAGAATATCAATATGAGTAATACTAAACACCTCGCGCAACGCATTCAAAACCTGCAACCTTCGGCCATCCGCGAACTCCTTAAGCACAGCAAAATGCCCGGCGTGATTTCGCTGGCGGGCGGTATTCCCTCCAGCGAGCTTTTTGACAAGCAAGGGCTGGAGCTGGCGACCCGTAAGGTCGTTGAAGAGAACTTTAACGATGCTTTTCAGTATGGCCTGACCGAAGGCAATACCGAGCTGCGCGACCAGTTGGTTGAGCTGTGCAAAGCGCGCGGGATTACCACGCGTAGCGACCAGTTGCTGATCACCTCTGGTTCGCAGCAGGCGCTGGATCTGCTGATCCGCGCGCTGGCGGATGAAGGCGATGTTTTCGTCGTTGAGCGCCCAACCTACCTGGCCACGCTGCAAATCCTCAGTTTGACCGCCGCGAAAGTGGAGTCTGTGGGCGGGGATGAGCACGGCATGATTGTCGACGAGCTCGAAGCGCTGCTGAAAACCACGCGCGTTAAAGGCGTTTATCTGGTGCCTACTTTTGGTAACCCAAGCGGCACGACGCTGAGCGCCGAACGCCGTGAGAAGCTGGTAAAACTGGCCGCCGAATATGATTTCGTGATTATCGAAGACGATCCGTATGGGGCCATTAGCTTTACCGATCGCCGCGAGAAGACCCTGATTCAGGTCGCGAAAGAATTGGGGCATGAAGACCACGTGGTCTATACCTCAACGTTCTCTAAAATTCTGGCGCCGGGCCTGCGCGTGGGCTGGATTATTTTGCCTGAATGGATGAAGCAAAAGGTCGCTATCATTAAGCAGGCGACGGATTTGCACGCCAACTCGTTTACCCAGGCGCTGACGGCGGCTTACCTTACGCTGGGCCGTCTGGACCCGCAGATTGAGCTGATTCGTGAAGCCTACAAGCAGAAGTGCCTGACGCTTTCGCGCCTGCTGGAAGAGGAACTCGGCGAGCACATTACCTTCAACCAGCCGCAGGGCGGGATGTTCCTTTGGGCCTCATTCCGCTATGACTTCGACACCACGGCGTGGCTGCAAAAAACGCTGGAGAAAGGCGTGGTTTACGTGCCGGGTGAATTCTTCTTTAGCGATCATGCGGATAAACGCACGCTGCGGTTCTCTTACGCTACGGCCACCGACGAGCAGTTGGTTGAAGCCGTTAAGCGTTTAAAAGCCGCGCTTTAGTAAAAAAGGCTCCCAATCGGGAGCCTTAATTTTTTAGTCACAGGCGACAATTTTTAGCGCCAGGCCACCGCGAGATGTTTCGCGATACTTGGCGTTCATGTCTTTGCCCGTTTCATACATCGTCTCGATAACCTTATCCAGGCAGACGCGCGGTTCGCTGGTGCGGCGCATTGCCATACGCGCAGCGTTCACGGCTTTAACTGCCGCAATGGCGTTACGCTCGATGCAAGGAACCTGTACCTGACCGGCAACCGGGTCGCAGGTCAGCCCCAGATTGTGCTCCATGCCGATTTCAGCGGCGATGCAAACCTGAGTCGGACTCCCGCCCAGCAGCTCGGCGAGACCTGCTGCCGCCATTGAGCAAGCTACGCCTACTTCACCCTGGCAGCCCACTTCCGCACCGGAAATAGAGGCGTTCATTTTGTACAGGGAGCCGATAGCGCCAGCGGCGAGGAAATAGCGGGCGCAGGAGTTAGCGTTCACCTGACGGATAAACTTGTCGTAATAGGCCAGCACCGCAGGAACAATCCCGCAGGCGCCGTTCGTCGGAGCGGTAACCACGCGGCCACCGGCGGCGTTTTCTTCGTTTACCGCCAGCGCGAACATATTGATCCAGTCCACAACGGCCATTGGGTCCGAGTTGTTTTTATCGGTGGTGACCAGCATGCGGCGAAGCGCGGCAGCGCGACGTGGTACTCGCATTTTGCCCGGCAGCACGCCTTCGGTGGTGATACCACGTTCAATGCCGTTGCTCATCACTTCCCAGACCGCCGCAAAGTGAGCGTCGATCTCTTGCTGGCTGTGCAGGGCTCGTTCGTTCTGCATCATCAGGCCGGAAAGCGACAGACCCGTTTCACGGCAGTGCTTCTGCAGGTCTGCAGCGTTTTTGTATGGGTACGGCACGCTTACCGGGTTTTCACTTTCTACGCCAAAATGCGCTTCATCGACGATAAAGCCGCCGCCGATGGAGTAGTAAGTTTGTGAATACAGAACGTTATCACCCGCCAGCGCGGTAATACGCATGCCGTTTTCGTGCAGGGCCAGGTTGTCTGCATGGAAGTTCATGCAGCAGTCAACCGGGAACTCTACTTCACGCTGTCCGTTGGCCAGCATCAGGCGCCCGTGAGTATTCACGTCCTGGATGAAGTGAGGAATGGCGTCGATATCGACGGTGTCCGGCAGGTTACCCGCCAGGCCCATGATAATCGCGATATCGGTATGGTGACCTTTACCGGTCAGGGATAACGAGCCGTAGACGTCTACAACAACGCGGGTGACATCGCTCAGGATCCCTTGCTCAATCAGGTCATCAGAAAATTGTTTACCAGCCTTCATCGGGCCGACGGTATGCGAACTGGATGGACCGATACCGATTTTGAAAATGTCGAATACGCTGATCATAAGATTTCCCTGCGTAAGTGACTTGAGAGGAGAGAGCCGCCCGGGCGGGCGGCTTTAAAATGCTTAGCTGAACAGCGAGTAGAAGATAGCGGAGATGGCAATCAGACCCATAATCACAACGAATACGTTGCTGATGTGGCCGCTGTATTTACGCATTGCCGGGACTTTCTGAATCGCGTACATCGGCATCAGGAACAGGATCATCGCGATAACCGGGCCGCCCAGGGTTTCAATCATACCCAGGATGCTTGGGTTCAGCGTAGCCACTGCCCAGGTCGTCACCAGCATGAACAGCGCGGTGATTTTGTTCAGTTTGCCGATTTCAATGCTCTTGCCTTTGCCGCGCAGAGATTTGATAACCATACCGTTGAAGCCTTCACGTGCGCCCAGGTAGTGGCCGAGGAAGGATTTGGTGATGGCAATCATCGCAATGATTGGCGCCATCCAGGCGATAACCGGTGCGTTAAAGTGGTTAGCCAGGTAAGACAGGATAGAGATGTTCTGCGCTTTTGCCGCCGCCAGGTCAGCCGGGCTCAGGCTCAGCACGCAGCTGAAGACGAAGAACATGACGGTCAGCACCATCATGATGTGTGCACGAGCCAGAATGCTGGAGCATTTTTTCTCAGCGCCTTCGCCGTACTCTTCACGCTTCGCTACCGCGAAGGAGGAGATGATCGGGGAGTGATTGAAGGAGAACACCATCACCGGAATAGCCAGCCACAGGGTCATCCACAGGCCGCTGCCGGTTGCCGGCGTTGCGCTGAAGGACAGGGTTTCAAAGGCCGCACCGCTCCAGTTAGGAATCAGGTACAGCGCCAGAACCATCAGAGCCGCAACAAACGGGAATACCAGGATGCTCATCGCCTTCACGATCATCTGCTCGCCGAAGCGCACGATGGTCATCATGCCGACAATCAGGATCAGAGAAAGAATCGCCCGTGGTGGAGAAGCCATGCCCAACTGGTGGGTAATGAAGCTGTCTACGGTATTGGTGATTGCCACGCTGTAAACCAGCAGGATTGGGTAGATAGCGAAGAAGTACAGCAGGGTAATCAGCTTACCTGCGCCAACCCCAAAGTGCTCTTCTACAACTTCGGTGATGTCTTCGCCCGGGTTTTTACCGGACAGCACGAAGCGGGTCATACCGCGGTGTGCGAAGAAGGTCATTGGGAAAGCCAGAATCGCCATGATGAACAGCGGGATCAGGCCACCAACGCCGGCGTTGATTGGCAGGAACAGGACGCCTGCACCGATTGCCGTGCCGTACAGGCCCAGCATCCACATGGTGTCGGTCTTGCGCCATGCGCCTTTTTTCTCAGCAGAGACAATACTGCCGGTTTGAGTGGTTTCCATTTACATCTCCAAAGGAATGTTTCGTGCAATGTTGAAAAATTCGCCGTTAAAACGCTATCAAGGTCTTAACGGCTGAAACTAAATTCTGGCCGCGGGCATTTTTGTAGTAGTTGTGTCCCGTAACTATCGGCGGGCGGAAAGATACAGTTATGTCATCTCTGTATCAGTGATCGCGATCCCAAATGCGATAATCCACCTTTGTTACGCAACAAATCCGCATAACAGTCTGTTCATATACATCTAAGTGATATTTATAGTCGCGAAGCCTATCACTAGCCGATGATGCAATAAATTAAACCCGACCAAATAACTCGGTTTTTGCCAGAGAAAGTACCTAAAACAGCGTTTTTTAACGAGTATTTGCATCAGGGCGTGATGTTTGTGCTTTTGAGTGTGAGCGCAATCGATTAAATGGCTTCGGGAAGGGGGAAAAAGAAGGGCGACCGCTGGCCGCCCTGGAAGGTTAACGCACGATTTCGTAGCAGGGGATGTAGGCGCTGCCCGGCAGCTTCATGCGGTGCTGGGCGACAAAGCCCTGCAGAAGAACGTCCATGCGCCTCATCATTTCCGGATCGCCGTGCAGCTTGTACGGGCCGTATTTCTCGATGGCGTGAATACCGGCTTCTTTGACGTTACCCGCCACGATACCCGAGAAGGCACGGCGCAGCGATGCCGCCAGTTTTTCCGCAGGCTGATCCGGATAGAGCTGCAGGTTAGCCATGTTTTCGTGGGTGGGTTCAAACGGCATTTGCAGGTCGGGCGAAATGCGAATGGACCAGTTGAAGCCGTAGGCATCGCCGGTTTCACGGCGGTTTTCTTTCACCTGAGGCATGGCTTTTTTCATCACGCGGGCGACTTCTGTCGCGTCATCGATGATGATTTTGTAGTGACGGCGCGCCTGCTCGCCCAGGGTGCTAACGATAAATTCATCCAGCACGCGGAAATAATCGGCGCTTTCTTTCGGCCCGGTGAGGATCAGTGGCAGAACCTGATCGTGGTTATGCGGATTCATCAGAATACCGAGCAGGTACAGCAGCTCTTCTGCGGTACCAACCCCGCCAGGGAAGATAATAATGCCGTGGGCAATACGGACAAATGCCTCAAGCCGTTTTTCAATATCCGGCATGATGATCAGTTCATTGACCAGCGGGTTAGGCGGCTCAGCGGCGATGATAGAGGGTTCCGTCAGGCCGATGAAGCGGCCTTCTTTGTAACGCTGCTGGGCGTGGCCCACGGCGGCACCTTTCATCGGTGCTTCCATCGCACCCGGCCCACAGCCGGTACAAATATTCAGCTCACGCAGCCCAAGCTGGGTGCCCACGCGGCGAGCATAGAGGTATTCATTTTCGTTAATGGAGTGGCCGCCCCAGCAAACCACCAGGTTTGGCGCTTCACCGACGTGCAGCGCACGGGCATTTCGTAGAATAGAAAACACCATATTGGTGATATGAATAGAGTTTTCTTTATTTAAATGTTGGAAACGGCCTGCATTGTCGATTTGGCCGTTAACAAACAGAATATCGCGCAGGACGGCAAACAGGTTAGCCTGCAGTGCACGGATGATACGGCCGTCGACAAAGGCGTCTTCCGGGGGATTAATCAGTTCGAGTTTTACGCCACGTTCACGACGCAACACGTTGATGTCAAAGCTCTGATAGCGGGACAGCAGCTCTTTGCTGCTGTCGGTTTGACTGCCGGAATTAAGAACCGCCAGCGAGCAGTTACGAAACA
Organism: Cedecea sp. P7760; assembly: GCF_013386425.1. NCBI lineage: Bacteria > Pseudomonadati > Pseudomonadota > Gammaproteobacteria > Enterobacterales > Enterobacteriaceae > Cedecea > Cedecea sp. P7760. Next base: position 66,932 of record NZ_JACARU010000006.1, read on the forward strand.
GTTGGTAAAGGTCGCTGCTGGCGGTGCGTTTAAGCATATCGACTTCCAGCTGCGACAACATATCCATTGAGCCAAGCGGGCTAATATGTGTAATCAAGTGAACTCCTTACGGAACGAAAAGTGCCGTTCTCACAGATTACAATAGCCCTGGCTTATTCACTTTAACAACCCGTAAACCGCATTCACTTTTGGCGCTGCGAGCTATTTCGCAATTATTGGCGAGTCAGGCGGCCAAAAGCAGGATGGAAATCGGTATTGGTTCTCCACGGGTTAATGTCCAGGCCGCCGCGGCGCGTATAGCGTGCGTAGACGCTAAGCGTTTGCGGCCGGCAGAAGCGCTGCAGGTCATTAAAGATGCGCTCCACGCACTGCTCGTGAAACTCGTTGTGATGGCGGAAGGAGACCAGATAGCGAAGCAGCTTTTCACGGTCGATTTTCGGGCCGCGGTAGCGAATTTGTACGGAACCCCAGTCTGGCTGATGGGTTATCAGGCAGTTGGACTTCAGCAAGTGGCTAACCAGCGTCTCTTCTACGATCTCATCGCCCGCGGCCTGCTGGAGGTAATCCGCGTTGAAGTCGTAGCTGTCGATAGCGATGTCCTGCTCGTCGATGCACTCGCCTCCAAAGGCGGCGATTTCCTGGCCTTCGAGCTCATGCAGGCGGAAAAGCACCACGCTGACGTCACCTTCGGCGCAGGCGCTCAGGTCGCGCTTCAGGGTTTCCTGGACGGTTTCCCAGTCGGCGAAGCGCGTCTGGTTAAAGCTGTTCAGGTAGAGCTTGAAGCTTTTTGATTCCACCAGATTCACGCTGTTGGCATCCAGCTGCACATGGCCCACGGCGACCTGCGGCAGGCCGTTGTTGTTTAGCCAGGACAGTTCGTAAAGCGTCCAGATGTCACCGCCGCTGAACGGCAGGCTGTCGGCGTGAAGGCCAAGCGGGTCGCGATTCAGGCTGCGCGGTACGGCCTGCAGCAGCGATGGCTGGTATTGATCCTGATAAGCGGTTGGCTTACCCAGCGTCAGGCCACTTAGAGCCTGGTGATTTTCGTAGGACATGTTTCACCGAGATAAAGGTACAATTGGCTTTTATTGTACCCCAGCCTACGCGAGTGAGAAATTAATGAACGAAGTCGCCTTTGCCCTCAAAGAGTTTACCCGCCGTTTTTGCGATCGGTGGCAGGAAGAAACGGGAGGCTGGCCCGCCAGTGAAGCGCTATACGGCATTCCGTCCCCGTGTATTGTGACGACTACGGGCGGCGATGTGCGCTGGCAGCCACAGCCGTTTACGCCCGACGCCGATTTAAGCGCCGTGGAGCGAGCGTTGGATATTTCTCTCCAGCCTGCCGTCGAGGCGTTTTACACCACGCAGTTTGCCGGAGATATGCCCGCCGTGCACGGTAACACCGCGCTAACGCTGCTGCAGACATGGAGTGAGGACGATTTCGTGCGGGTGCAGGAGAACCTGATTGGTCACCTGGTGACGCAGAAGCGCCTGAAATTGTCGCCGACGTTGTTTTTAGCTACCACGGAAGATGAAATGGAAGTCGTTTCTCTGTGCAACTTGACGGGCGAAGTCGTGATTGAGAAAATCGGCACCCCGCAGCGCACCGTGCTTTCCGCTTCTCTCCCTGATTTCCTCCATGCCCTGACACCGCAGGTGGTTTAGCTTTTTTACCCAGATTCTTGTGAGAGATCTCTTACATGCGTTGTGAGAGATCGCTACATTTAGCGACAGATGAAAGCGACTCTCATTTGCTGATGTTCATATAAAACAATGGGTTATTTTTATTTTCGGATAGTTCCGAATGAAAGTTTTTGCCCGTGACTCCGCTGCATCCCTTGTCACAAGCGGGTAAATAGAGGATTCTATATCCATCGACAGGACGTCGACGTAATGAAGGAGATATCAGGATGATGCCGCTTCATCACGAACAGGAACCCGCCGGGATGGCGTACAGGGAAGGCTTCATAGATGAAGCATGGATCACTCAGGAAGAGTAATGGACACCTCCAGGATGGAGAAAGAGAGCCGTAACAGGAGTACGGTGGGTCAGGAAGACTCAAGGAACTAGCGTCAGGGTGATGCAGGACACCATCAGGATGACGGTCGCAGGAAGCTTTAGCGATGGATTGTCGGTCAGGAGACCAGAGGACAAAGTTGTCACGGATGAGCAGGGAGCACGAAAAGTAGCCGGATTAGCTGCGAAACGAACCGGGAGCACTGTGTAAACAGTGCTCCCTTTTTTTATGCCTTTTTCACGCGCAGAGAAGAAGTGTTATTCTGTTCCGCTCTTTTTCACTGAAGTATGAGGTTTCCATGGAGCGCCAGAAGCTGGTTCGCCGCCATTTACTCACCCTTGAGCAGATCCTGCGCGATCACGCCCTCTGGCAGGGCCTGCCTCCGGATCCGTCGGCTTTTGAGAGCACGCAGCCTTTCTGCATGGATACGCTGCAGCCTCATGAATGGCTGCAATGGGTATTGATCCCCCGTATGAATGCGCTGCTGGACAGCCAGCATCCTTTGCCAAATGCGTTTGCCGTTGCGCCTTATTACGAAATGGCGCTGGATGCTACGCATGCGGTACGCGAACCCCTTCTCGCCGTGCTGTTTGAGCTGGACGCACTGTTTGAGGCGGAACAGGACTGATGCTGGAGATTATTTACCAGGATGAGTGGCTGGTTGCGGTAAACAAACCGTCCGGCTGGCTGGTGCACCGTAGCTGGCTGGACAGGCACGAAAAAGTCGTGGTGATGCAAACCGTTCGCGACCAGATTGGCCAGCATGTTTTTACCGTGCATCGCCTTGACCGGCCAACCTCCGGCGTACTGCTGATGGGGTTATCCAGCGAGGTTGGACGCCTGCTGTCGCAGCAGTTTGAGCAGCACCAGATGCAGAAGCGTTACCATGCCGTGGTGCGTGGCTGGCTCGAGGATGAAGCGGTGCTGGATTATCCGCTGGTGGAAGAGCTGGATAAAATCGCCGATAAGTTTAGCGACCAGGATAAAGCCCCGCAGCCTGCGGTGACGCATTATCGTGGCTTAGCGACGGTCGAGATGCCGGTGGCCGTAGGACGTTATCCTACCGCTCGCTACAGCCTGGTGGAGCTTGAGCCAAAGACCGGCCGTAAACACCAGCTTCGTCGGCATTTGTCGCATCTTCGCCATCCCATTATTGGTGATTCCAAACACGGTGATTTGCGCCAGAACCGAGGCGCGGCGGAACATTTTGGCTGCGAGCGTCTGATGCTGCATGCCAGCCAGCTCTCGTTAAACCATCCGGTTACCGGAGAGCCGCTGACGATCCGGGCGGGACTGGATGACACCTGGATGCAAATGCTGACAAAATTTGGCTGGCGCGGCCAACTGCCGGATGTTGAAAATATTGAGTTTGATCCGGCGAGCCGCCAGGATAAGCCTTGTCCCTAATTCTTAAGGAGTTACCGATGGCCGAAGTGGGTATTTTTGTAGGCACAATGTACGGCAACGCGCTGTTAGTGGCGGAAGAAGCCGAAACCATTCTTAAAAAACACGGCCATCAGGCAAAGGTGTTTGAAGATCCTGAACTGGCGGACTGGCAGTATTACCGCAACCATTATGCGCTGGTGGTGACGTCCACGACCGGGCAGGGCGATCTGCCGGACAGTATTGTCCCTTTGTTCCAGGCCATTAAAGATCGGCTTGGCTACCAGCCTGAGCTGCATTACGGACTGATTGCCCTGGGTGACAGCAACTACGACCATTTCTGCGGCGGGGGTAAGCAGTTTGATGCCATGCTTCAGGAGCAGGGGGCAACGCGGATTTCTGACGTGCTGACTATTGACGCCAACGACCACCCGGAGCCTGAAGTCATTTCTGGCCCGTGGGTTGAGCAGTGGGCGACTTTGCTGAAATGAGTGCAGGCAGGGCGGAAAAGCCATGCCTGGCCGCCCTGAAAAATCTTAATTAAGCGTTTGATCGTGCTCGCGACGGTAGGCGCCGGGAGAGGTGTTGAACCTTTTTCCGAACGTACGGGTAAAGGACTGCTGCGAATCAAAACCGTAGCGTACCGAGATATCGAGGATTTTATCCTCGGTATTTTTCAGATCTTCCGCCGCCAGCTGCAGCTTGCGTTCACGAATGTAGGCACCGAGGCTCTTCCCCGCCCAGTCTGAGAACATCCGCTGTAAGTACCACTTCGAGTAGCCGGACTGCCTGGCGACTTCTTCAATACGCAGCGGGCGCTGCATGTTGCCGTCGACCCACTCAAGCAGAGATTCCATAAAATCTTTAGGCATGGACATATCACCTCCTTCTACATCTTGATCGTTCGATGATTGATAAACCTATTCCCACCAGGAGTCGAAGACCTGGTGTGATTTGCTGACTGCCAGTATTTGCCCCATTTCCGGCGTTAGCAGCTGGTAGCCGCGGCCCGCGCTTGCGGCAGCGATGCGGCGGAAGGGCTCGTCCCAGCTATGGTTCGCCAGCGCAAATCGACCCGCATGTCCCGGCACCATCGTTTTAGCGCCCAGCTCATCCGTGGCCTGCGCCGCTTCTTCCGGCATCATGTGAATGTACTTCCAGCCTTCGTCGTACTGGCCGTTTTCCATAATGGCGAGATCGATATCGTTAAACTGTTCGCCAATTTGCTTAAAGTGGGGGCCATAGCCGGTGTCGCCGCTGTAATAAACTTTCCGCTGCGGGGTGACCAACATAAAGCTGGCCCACAGCGTTTTGTTGCCGGTTAAACCGCGGCCGGAGAAATGACGAGCCGGCAGAGCGTGGATCGTTAACTCGCTATCAATAGCCACTTTTTCCTGCCAGTCGAGTTCGTGGATGAGCGTTGGATCAAAGCCCCAGGCTTCAAAGTGCGCGCCAACGCCCAGCGGGGTGACGATCTGCTTAATTTTCGGTTTCAGCGCGCGCAGCGTCGGGTAGTCCAGATGATCCCAGTGATCGTGAGAGATAATCAGGGTGTCGATTTCCGGCATATCCTCCGCTCGCCACGGATAGTCTCCGGCAAAGGCCTTGTTCAGAAAGGCGAACGGCGCGGCATAGTGGCTGAATACCGGATCGATAAGAATGCGTTTGCCACCGAGCTGGATAAACCAGGACGAGTGCCCGAGCCACACCACCAGATCCTGCTGCTTATCAAGCGCGGCCAGGTCGGTTTTGACCAGCGGCAGGGGACGATCGGGTTTTACCGTATCCGGCCGGGAGAAGAAGAAATCCCACAGCGCCGCCAGGCGACCTCGCTTGTCTGTCATCATTGGCGTGTCTTGCTGATTGTGGAATTTGCCGTCGCGGTACTGGGGCGATTGCTGGATGCGTTCGAGACGGCTGCCCTGCGGCAATTTGCCAAATTCAGTCATCGGGAACAGCGCAGCGCTAGTGGCAGTAAGGCCTAATAACATAATCACGACCATGAATTTTAGGGTTAACGAACGCTTGCCAGAATGCGCGGCAGCCATAAAGGATTCTCTTGGGATTTATGCGGGTAATATTGCTATTGAGTGAGTAAACACTCATTATAGGCAGGTAAGGTCAACCGTCAACAAAATTTACGGTATGATAAAGAACATGACGTTCAGCGATCGTTTCTATCCAGCGTTCGCTGAAATCCTATCCATACAGATAACTGGCTTGTGAGGAACCGTGGCTCGTCCAAAAAGTGAAGATAAACGATTAGCATTACTCGATGCGGCTACCGATGCGATTGCGGAGCTGGGATTAGGGGCGGCAACGTCTTTAATTGCCAGAAAGGCGGGCGTGGCCGAAGGGACGTTGTTCCGTTATTTCCCGACCAAAGACGAGTTGCTGAATGCAGTTTATCTTCATCATAAGCGAGATCTCGGCAGCGAGCTGATGAAGACTTATGACCGCCACGCGCCAAGTAAAGAGCGCTCAAGAACGGTGTGGGGAAACTATATCGACTGGGGGCTGGTGAACATTAACGCTCGTAAAGCGATGCGCCAGCTGGCCGTTTCCGGCAAGATCACGTCTGAAACGCTGGAGCAGGTTTACCAGGCGTATCCTGACCTGCGGGATTTGTCGAAGGAGTGCGTGACCAACGAGGCGTTGACCGGCATTGAATCGTCCTTTGCCGATGCTATTTTCTTCGGGCTGGCGGAAACCACGATGGAATTTGCCGGGCGTGAACCTTCGCGCAGGGAAGAGTACAAATCCGCCGGGTTTGACGTGATGTGGCGCGGCATGACCAAAGGCTAAGCCGCAGCACGTTTATCTCTACAGGCAAAGAGGGCGCTGAACATTTCCCCTTTGCCTTTAATGCCGCGTTCAAATCTGGTACTTCTTCGCCTCACGCGCAACGTTATCCATTTCGTCCAGCAGCTCCAGAATTTCAGGTTCCATCTCTTCCGGCGCGGTGCCGCTGCGTAATTCGTGTTCCAGCGTCTGACAGAGTTTTTTCATGCGCGGAACGCCGCTGTAGCTGCAGCTGCCGTGGAGCTTATGGACGATATCGATAAGTCCTTCGGGTTTGTCGCCAACCAGCTGTTCTTCCAGAATATTTCTCACTTCCGGCAAAAACTCCAGCAGCATTTCAAGCATCTCGCGGGCCAGATCGGCTTTGTTCGCGGCCTGATGCAGCGCCAGGTTCCAATCCAGCGTTTTATTGATGTTAATAGCCGGAGGTGCGGGTTCTTCCTGCTGGGCAGGAAGCAAGCCGATGTTGCCCGGATGGTAGCGCATCAGCAGGCGATGCAGCTTTTCTTCTTCAATCGGCTTGGCCAGATAGTCGTTCATGCCGGCGCTCATCAGCTTCTCTTTTTGCCCTGCCAGCGCGTGCGCGGTGACGGCTATCACCGGGGTTTGCTGATGATGTGGCAGCTGGCGTATCAGTTCGCAGGCACGAATTCCGTCCATTTCCGGCATTTGAATGTCCATTAAAATAATGTCGATATTCATCTGCCTGGCGCGTTCCAGCGCCTGTGAGCCGCTTTCGCACAGCACCACCTGCTGCACTCTGTCTTCCAGCAGGGCGCCTATCAGCTTCAGGTTTGCCGGGTTGTCATCCACCGCCATGACCGCCATCGGCAGCTTATCGTCCTGCTCAATAAACGGCAGCGTCAGATTCGCTTTAGGGCAGCTTTCTAGCAGCATTGGGAACAGACGCGTGGAGGTGATAGGTTTTAACAGACAGCCCGCCACGCCCTGGCGTTTAAGCTCCTCAGCGCCAACCTGAGTGTGGCAAGGCAGCGCCAGAATCAGGCAGTCCGCCATGGTCACCGCTTTGGCGAGCTTAGGGTTCGCCAGCGTGAGCGTTTCCGTAAAGGTGACGGGAATGCCGCACAGCAGGATATCAAAATGCTCATCTGGCAGCCCGGACAGCGACGGGCTGTGGACCACTTCCAGCGGGGTGTTCTGCAACAAATTCAGCGTACTCTGCGCGGCGGTGCCGTTTGGTTCAACGTAACCCAGGCGCTTGCCCGCCAGTTTGTCCATCGCCTGCCTGTCGTTGACGGCATTCGAGTTCAGGTCGAGGCTGATGTGAAACCAGAAGGTTGAGCCACGATGAGGTTTGCTGTGGAAGGAGATATCGCCGCCCATCTCATTGACCAGTTTCTGGGTGATAACCAACCCAAGGCCCGTACCGCCGTGGCGGCGCGAGATACTTGCATCTGCCTGGCGAAAAGCCTGGAAGAGCCGCGACTGCTCCTGTTCAGGAATGCCGATTCCGGTATCGTGGATCTGCATTTCAATCTGAACTTTGTTATTCCCTTCCGCGCGTTTTTCCACCAGCAGGTCGATGTTGCCAGTTTCGGTAAACTTAATGGCGTTGCCCACCAGGTTAGTGACGACCTGCTGCAGGCGCAGAGGATCGCCTATCACGTTGTCCGGCACGTCATTTTTGATGTTGAGCGTCAGCTCAAGGCCCTTGTCATGGGCAGAATGTGCCAGCAACGTGACTACTTCATCCAGCGTATTGCGCAGCGGGAACGGAATGGACTCCAGCATCAGCTTGCCCGCTTCCAGCTTGGAGAAGTCCAGCACGTCGTTAATGATAGTAAGTAAGTTATTGGCCGAACGTTCAATCGTATAGAGATGGTCGCGCTGGGTGGGATTCAAGTCCGTTTTTAACGTCAGACGGGTGAAGCCGATAACCCCGTTAAGCGGCGTACGCAGCTCATGGGACATGTTTGCCAGAAATTCGGATTTAATACGGGCGGCTTCCTGCGCACGTTTCTTGGCAAGATCGAGCTCCACGTTCTGAATTTCCATCTGCTCGAGGGTTTCGCGCAGGTCGGATGTGGCCTGATCAACGTTGTGTTGCATCTCTTCGTGGTAGGCGGTCAGCGACATTGCCATTGAGTTAATGCCGTTTTTCAGCATATCCAGTTCGCCGAGCATAAATCCTTCCACCCGGCTATCCAGCTGCCCACGGCGGATGCGGTCAACTGTATTCACCATGTTGCGAATCGGCCCGGTCACGTCGCGCATCAGGCGGTAGGCAAACAGCATCGCGATCCCGATGCAGAACAGCATCATCAGCGTGGAAATAAAGATCTCGCGGTACTGTTGAAGCCGAACAGACTTGAGATCCAGCTCCATGGCTACATAGCCAAGCGTGCTGTTGCTCTGCTTAACGCTGGTTTCAGCAGATTCATCCGGCGAATATCTTTCGGAAATAATCGGCATCCGCAGGATCATCACGTCGCCGGCCCGGTTTACGGTGAGATCGGTCGGCAGCTTTGCCCCATCGGGCAGCTTCAGGCGAACGGCGTTATGCTGAAAATTAGAGGTAACGAACAGCTTATTGCTTTCATCGTAAATAGAGATGCCGCGCACGATGTCCGAATGGCGTCGGTGCAGCACGCTGACCAGCTGGCGAATCGACTCCCGGCTATGGAAGTTCATTCCATACTCGCTGGAAACCGCCAGCGGTTCGATAATGCTGGCGCCCGCATCCTCCAGCTGGCGCTGTAAGTCATTGTAACGGTGGACAACGAAAAAGATGCTGAGCAGCAAACCGACCAAAAGCGTCGGGGCCAGAATCAGGATCATCATACGTGCGCGCAGGCTGTAGTTGGTCATGGGGTTCCGATATGGGACAATAAAAGCAACAGTGACATTCGAGAACATATCTACTTACATCATGGCGCAATTCTACTCTGCAAAGCGACGCGATACGAATCGTGAATTACTTACCGTGACCGTAACCGACCTTGACCCGTTCGGTCAGGGCGTTGCACGTCACAAAGGCAAGGCGCTGTTTATTCGTGGCGCGTTGCCGGGCGAACAGGTCGAGGTTCGCATTACTGAAGATAAGCGTAGCTACGCTCAGGCAGAGGTAAAGCGCCGTTTAAACGACAGCCCTGAGCGCGTAAAACCTCGCTGCCCGCATTTTGGCGTCTGCGGGGGGTGCCAGCAGCAGCACGTTAGCGTGGCGCTGCAGCAGGAGGCGAAGTCAAAAGCGCTTGGGCGCATGATGGGCGAGCGCGAACAGCCGCGCCTGGTGGACGACATTATTTCTGCTGATTCATGGGGATACCGCCGTCGCGCACGGCTGGGGTTGAATTACCAGCCCCGTACGCAAACCCTACAGATGGGCTTTCGTAAGGCGAGCGACAAGGCGCTGGTGGATATTCACCATTGCCCCGTGCTGGCGCCCCGGCTTGAAGCATTACTTGAACCTTTACGCCTGTGCTTGTCTGAATTAAGTATCGTCAACCGTCTTGGGCACGTGGAGCTGGTTCTGGCCGACGGCGGGCCGCTGATGGTGCTGCGGCATTTGGCCCCGCTCAGTCAGGGTGACCGGCAAAAACTGGAACGGTTTTCGCATTCCCATGAGGTGGCATTGTTCCTCGCCCCGGACAGCGACAGCCTGGAATCGCTGGCGGAGGACGAGCCCTGGTATCATTCAGACGGGCTACGCTTAACCTTTAGCCCACGAGATTTCATCCAGGTGAATGATGCGGTGAACCAGCAAATGGTGGCCAGGGCTATCGAGTGGTTGGAGGTGCAGCCTGAGGATCGGGTGCTAGATTTGTTCTGCGGAATGGGGAATTTTACCCTGCCGTTGGCAAAACGAGCCGCCGCGGTGGTGGGCGTTGAAGGCGTTGCTGCGCTGGTAGCGAAAGGTGAATATAATGCTCAGCGTAATTCGCTGAAAAACGTCACATTCTTCCATGAAAACCTGGAAGATGACGTGACGCGTCAGCCGTGGGCGCAGCAAGGATTTACTAAAATATTGCTCGACCCGGCGCGGGCCGGCGCGGCGGGGGTTATGCAGCACGTCATCAAGCTGGCGCCGAGCCGCGTGGTGTACGTTTCCTGTAACCCGACCACGCTGGCGCGCGACAGCGAAGCGTTGTTGGCCGCCGGGTACCACATTAAACGACTGGCCATGCTCGATATGTTCCCCCACACCGGGCATCTGGAGTCTATGGCGCTCTTTGAGCGTAATTAAAAGGGTTAATCAGGCGCATTGGCCTGAGCGTTAGCCCGACAGGAGAGGATAATGGTTGCGGTAAGAAGTGCACATATCAACAAAGCTGGCGAATTTGCGCCCGAAAAATGGATTGCAAGCCTCGGGATTTCCAACCAGCAGTCGTGTGAACGCTTAGCCGAAACCTGGGCGTATTGTGAACGCCAGACCAAAGGACATCCCGACGCCGAGCTGCTGTTGTGGCGTGGCGTGGAGATGGTCGAAATCCTCTCGATGCTGAGTATGGACAACGATACGCTGCGCGCCTCGCTGCTGTTCCCGCTGGCGGACGCGGGCGTGGTCAGTGAAGAAGTGATGCTGGAAAGCGTCGGCAAACAGGTGGTTACCCTGATTCACGGCGTGCGTGACATGGACGCTATTCGCCACCTGAAAGCGACCCACAACGACTCCGTTTCTTCCGACCAGGTGGACAACGTTCGCCGGATGCTGCTGGCGATGGTGGACGACTTCCGCTGCGTGGTCATTAAGCTTGCGGAACGTATCGCCCATCTGCGCGAAGTGAAAGACGCGCCGGAAGATGAGCGCGTGCTGGCGGCGAAAGAATGTACCAATATCTATGCGCCGCTGGCGAACCGCCTGGGCATTGGCCAGCTTAAGTGGGAGCTGGAAGATTACTGCTTCCGCTACCTGCACCCGGAAGAATACAAGCGTATAGCGAAGCTGCTGCACGAGCGCCGTATCGATCGCGAGCAGTACATCGACGATTTTGTCGGCACGCTGCGCTCTTCGATGAAAGAAGAGGGCGTAAAGGCTGAAGTTTATGGCCGGCCAAAACATATCTACAGCATCTGGCGCAAGATGCAGAAAAAGCATCTCGCGTTTGACGAACTGTTTGACGTGCGTGCCGTGCGCATCGTTGCCGAGCGCCTGCAGGACTGCTACGCGGCGCTGGGGATAGTCCACACTCACTTCCGCCACCTGCCGGATGAGTTTGACGACTATGTCGCAAACCCTAAACCGAATGGCTACCAGTCCATTCACACCGTGGTGCTCGGCCCGAACGGCAAAACCATAGAGATACAGATCCGCACCAGGCAGATGCATGAAGATTCCGAGCTGGGCGTGGCCGCACACTGGAAGTACAAAGAGGGCAATGCGCGCAGCGGCAGCTCAGGTCATGAAGACCGCATTGCGTGGCTGCGCAAGCTTATCGCCTGGCAGGAAGAGATGTCCGACTCCGGCGAAATGCTCGACGAAGTCCGTAGCCAGGTCTTTGACGACCGCGTATACGTGTTTACGCCGAAGGGGGATGTTGTTGACCTGCCGGCCGGTTCGACGCCGCTGGACTTCGCCTACCACATCCACAGCGATGTCGGGCATCGCTGCATCGGGGCGAAAATCGGCGGGCGCATCGTGCCGTTCACCTACCAGCTGCAGATGGGCGACCAGATTGAAGTCATTACCCAGAAGCAGCCAAACCCGAGCCGCGACTGGCTGAACCCAAACCTGGGATACATTACCACCAGCCGCGGGCGCGCGAAGATCCATAACTGGTTCCGCAAGCAGGATCGGGACAAGAACATTCTTGCCGGTCGCCAGATCCTGGACGACGAAATTGAGCATCTGGGGATCAGCCTGAAAGAGGCTGAGAAAACGCTGCTGCCGCGCTACAACTTCAACGAAATTGAAGAGCTGCTGGCGGCCATCGGCGGGGGGGATATCCGCCTCAATCAGATGAGCAACTACCTGCAGGCGCAGTTTAATAAGCCGAGCGCAGAAGAACAGGATGCCGCCGCGCTGCGTCAGCTGACGCAAAAAACCTATGCCCCGCCGCAGTCGCGCAGCAAAGACAATGGCCGCGTCGTTGTGGAGGGCGTAGGAAATCTTATGCACCACATCGCCCGCTGCTGTCAGCCGATTCCGGGAGATCAAATCGTCGGCTTCATCACCCAGGGGCGAGGGATCTCGATTCACAGTGCGGACTGTGACCAGCTTGCAGAGCTGCAGTCTCATGCGCCGGAACGTATCGTTGATGCCGTTTGGGGGGAAAGCTACTCCAGCGGCTATTCGCTGGTGGTGCGCGTGACGGCGAACGATCGCAGCGGTCTGCTACGCGACATCACGACGATTCTGGCGAACGAAAAGGTTAACGTGCTTGGCGTTGCCAGCCGAAGCGACACGAAGCAGCAGCTGGCCACTATCGATATGACCATTGAGATCTACAACCTGCAGGTGCTTGGCCGCGTGCTGGGCAAGCTGAATCAGGTGCCGGATATTATCGACGCTCGCAGGCTGCACGGCTAATTTATTGCCCCTCACTCCTGAGAACGATTCTACTCGATCCAGTTCCCTCTCCCTTTTAGGGAGAGGGTTAGGGTGAGGGTAAAAAAACAAGGAATAACAATGACTCAAATCGACCGCCTGCTCGGGATCATGCAACGCCTGCGCGATCCTGAAAATGGCTGCCCGTGGGATCGCGAACAAACCTTTGCCACCATCGCCCCTTACACTCTCGAAGAAACTTATGAAGTGCTCGATGCCATTAACCGCGAAGATTTTGACGATCTGCGCGGTGAGCTGGGCGATCTTCTATTCCAGGTGGTTTTTTACGCACAGATGGGGCAGGAAGAAGGGCGCTTTAATTTTGAGGATATCTGTCGGGGCATCAGCGACAAGCTTGAGCGTCGCCACCCGCATATCTTTGCTGACGGGGACGCCACGACCAGCGGTGAAGTGCTGGCGAAGTGGGAGCAAATCAAAATTGAAGAACGCGCGCAGAAGGCACAACACTCTGCACTCGACGATATCCCCGAGGCGCTGCCCGCGCTGATGCGGGCGCAAAAAATCCAGAAACGCTGCTCAAACGTCGGCTTCGACTGGAAGACGCTTGGCCCGGTGCTGGATAAAGTGCACGAAGAAATTGATGAAGTGATGTTTGAAGCCCAGCAGGCCGTGGTGGATGAGGCAAAACTGGAAGAAGAAGTGGGCGATTTATTGTTCGCTACCGTCAATCTGGCTCGTCATCTGGGCACCAAAGCCGAGGTCGCTTTACAAAAAGCGAACCGAAAATTTGAGGCCCGTTTCCGAAAAGTGGAAGCGATTGTTGCCGCTCAGGGGCTGACCATGGAGCAGGCGGGGCTGGAGATTATGGAAAAGGCCTGGCAGGAAGTGAAACGCCAGGAAACTGATATCTAAAGCGTTTTTGCTATCAAGTGCGCTTTATGGCGCTTTTTATTTAACAAGCGATTGATTTGCGTCAAAAACATTTATCACGGAAGGGCTATTTTCTTAGCCTGACTGTGGGGCCAGGAGAAAATCCACAGGACAGAATGAATGTTTGTGGCACCCATGCTGTTCGGGTATACTGCTTTCCCGTCCTGGTTATTCCATCGTCTTTAAACCTAACTTCTCAGGTTCAGCATGACAACGAACTATATTTTTGTGACCGGCGGGGTCGTATCCTCTCTGGGTAAAGGCATTGCCGCAGCCTCCCTCGCAGCTATTCTTGAAGCCCGTGGCCTCAACGTATCCATCATGAAACTCGATCCGTACATCAACGTCGATCCGGGTACCATGAGCCCTATTCAACATGGGGAAGTGTTCGTTACCGAAGACGGCGCTGAAACCGACCTGGATTTGGGTCACTACGAGCGCTTTATCCGTAACAAGATGAGCCGCCGTAACAACTTCACCACCGGCCGTATCTATTCTGACGTTCTGCGTAAAGAACGCCGTGGTGACTATCTTGGCGCGACCGTGCAGGTTATCCCGCACATCACCAACGCCATTAAAGAACGTATTCTGGAAGGCGGCGAAGGCCACGACGTGGTGCTGGTTGAAATCGGCGGTACCGTCGGTGACATCGAATCCCTGCCGTTCCTGGAAGCGATTCGCCAGATGGCGGTAGAAGTGGGCCGTGAGCACACCCTCTACATGCATCTGACGCTGGTGCCTTACATGGCCGCAGCCGGTGAAGTGAAAACTAAGCCGACTCAGCACTCCGTAAAAGAACTGCTTTCCATTGGTATCCAGCCAGACGTGCTGATTTGCCGTTCTGACCGCGTTGTACCGGCCAACGAACGTGCGAAGATTGCATTGTTCTGTAACGTTCCAGAGAAAGCGGTAATCTCTCTGAAAGACGTCGATTCTATCTATAAAATTCCAGGCCTGTTGAAATCACAGGGGCTGGACGATTATATTTGTAAACGATTCAGCTTGAACGCGCCGGAAGCCAATCTGGCAGAATGGGAACAGGTTATCTACGAAGAAGCCAACCCAACGGGCGAAATCACCATCGGTATGGTCGGTAAGTACATTGAACTGCCGGATGCCTATAAATCGGTGATTGAAGCGCTGAAACACGGCGGGCTGAAAAACCGTCTGACCGTGAACATCAAGCTGATTGATTCACAGGATGTTGAAACTCGTGGCGTTGAGCTGCTGAAAGGTCTGGATGCTATCCTGATCCCTGGCGGCTTCGGCTATCGCGGCGTTGAAGGCAAAATTGCTACCGCGCGCTATGCCCGTGAAAACAACATCCCGTACCTCGGTATTTGCCTGGGTATGCAGGTTGCCCTTATCGAGTTCGCCCGTAACGTGGCGGGCATGGATAACGCCAACTCCACTGAATTTGTGCCAGACTGTAAGTACCCTGTGGTGGCATTGATCACCGAGTGGCGCGATGAAGAAGGCAACGTTGAAGTGCGCACCGAGAAGAGCGATCTGGGCGGCACAATGCGCCTCGGCGGGCAGCAATGTCAGCTGACCGACGGTAGCCTGGTTCGTCAGATGTACGGTGAGCCGACTATCGTTGAACGCCATCGCCATCGCTATGAAGTCAACAACATGTTGTTGAAACCGATTGAAGCAGCTGGTTTACGTGTTGCAGGTCGTTCCGGTGATGACCAACTGGTGGAAATCATTGAGGTGCCAAACCATCCATGGTTTGTTGCCTGCCAGTTCCACCCGGAATTCACTTCGACTCCGCGTGACGGGCACCCACTGTTTGCAGGCTTCGTGAAAGCCGCCGGTGAGTACCAGAAACGCCAGGCGAAGTAAGTAGAGTTAGAACGGCAACGCGCGACATTCTCGCGCGTTGTTTGTCTGGAGTTTTAGTTTAACGTTGTGACTTGAGGAAAACCTACTATGTCCAAAATTGTGAAAGTGATCGGTCGTGAAATCATCGACTCCCGCGGTAACCCGACTGTTGAAGCCGAAGTTCACCTGGAAGGCGGTTTCGTTGGTCTGGCAGCTGCACCATCAGGTGCTTCTACCGGTTCCCGTGAAGCTCTGGAACTGCGCGATGGCGACAAATCTCGTTTCATGGGTAAAGGCGTACTGAAAGCTGTTGCTGCTGTTAACGGCCCGATCGCTGAAGCTGTGCTTGGCAAAGATGCTAAAGACCAGGCTAACATCGATAAGATCATGATCGATCTGGATGGCACCGAGAACAAATCCAAGTTTGGCGCTAACGCCATCCTGGCTGTTTCTCTGGCTGCTGCTAAAGCTGCTGCTGCCTCTAAAGGCCTGCCGCTTTACGCTCACATCGCTGAACTGAACGGCACCCCAGGCAAATACTCTATGCCTCTGCCTATGATGAACATCATCAACGGCGGCGAGCACGCTGACAACAACGTTGATATTCAAGAGTTCATGATTCAGCCTGTTGGCGCAAAAACTCTGAAAGAAGCGGTACGTATCGGTTCTGAAGTGTTCCATAACCTGGCTAAAGTGCTGAAGTCCAAAGGTATGAACACTGCTGTTGGTGACGAAGGTGGCTACGCGCCTAACCTGGGTTCCAACGCAGAAGCGCTGGCTGTAATCGCTGAAGCGGTTAAAGCAGCAGGTTACGAGCTGGGTAAAGACGTTACTCTGGCAATGGACTGTGCAGCGTCTGAATTCTACAAAGACGGTAAATACGTTCTGGCTGGCGAAGGCAACAAAGCGTTCACCTCCGAAGAGTTCACTCACTTCCTGGAAAACCTGACCAAAGATTACCCAATCGTTTCTATCGAAGACGGTCTGGACGAATCTGACTGGGCTGGTTTCGCATACCAGACCAAAGTTCTGGGCGACAAAATCCAGCTGGTTGGTGACGATCTGTTCGTAACCAACACCAAGATCCTGAAAGAAGGTATCGAAAAAGGCATCGTTAACTCCATCCTGATCAAATTCAACCAGATCGGTTCCCTGACCGAAACTCTGGCTGCGATCAAAATGGCGAAAGACGCTGGCTACACTGCGGTTATCTCTCACCGTTCAGGCGAAACCGAAGACGCTACCATCGCTGACCTGGCTGTTGGTACCGCTGCTGGCCAGATCAAAACCGGTTCTATGAGCCGTTCTGACCGTGTTGCTAAGTACAACCAGCTGATTCGTATCGAAGAAGCACTGGCTGCACAGGGCACCCCAGCGCCGTTTAACGGTCTGAAAGAAGTTAAAGGCCAGTAATTTCTTACTGCTGCTTTAGACTTTGAAAAACCCGCTTCGGCGGGTTTTTTTTCGTCTTAAATTTAAAACCTTTCACATCAAATGCTTAATTAACGCTTATCTGTTGCGTCCTTCGGCCTGCTGGGCCAGGCTTGTCGGGTTATTCACATCAGGTCAGGAGACCGCATATGAAAGCAGCAGTAGTAAGTCAGAACCATTCAGTCGATATCGTTGATAAACCCGTGCGTTCGCTGGAGCATGGTGAAGCGCTGTTGGCTATGGAATGCTGTGGCGTTTGCCATACGGATTTGCACGTTAAAAACGGCGACTTTGGCGATGTTACCGGCACCACGCTGGGGCATGAAGGCATTGGCATCGTGAAGGCGATTGGGCCGGGTGTCAGCTCGCTGAAAGTAGGCGATCGGGCAAGCGTGGCCTGGTTCTTCCGCGGATGCGGCCACTGTGAATACTGTAATTCTGGTAATGAAACCCTGTGCCGTAGCGTAACCAATGCGGGCTTTACCGTAGACGGCGGCATGGCGGAAGAGTGCATCGTGGTGGCTGACTATGCGGTAAAAGTGCCGGATGGCCTGGCATCTGCCGAAGCCAGCAGCATTACCTGTGCCGGGGTAACAACCTATAAAGCGGTAAAAGTTTCCCATATTAAGCCGGGCCAGTGGATTGCTATCTACGGTTTAGGTGGCCTCGGCAACCTCGCGCTGCAGTACGCCAAAAACGTCTTTAACGCGAAGGTTATTGCGGTTGACGTCAACGACGCTCAGCTCGAATTCGCCAAAGAGAGCGGGGCCGATCTGGTGATCAACTCCCGTAACGAAGACGCGGCAAAAATCATTCAGGAAAAAACCGGTGGTGCCCACGCCGCGGTAGTGACTGCCGTTGCTAAAGCAGCCTTTAACTCTGCCGTTGACGCTGTTCGTGCCGGGTCTCGTATCGTGGCCGTTGGCCTGCCGCCGGAGTCCATGAGCCTGAACATTCCTCGCCTGGTACTGGACGGCATTGAGGTTGTTGGCTCGCTGGTCGGTACGCGTCAGGACCTGACCGAGGCATTCCAGTTTGCAGCGGAAGGAAAGGTAACGCCGAAGGTGACGCTACGTCCTCTGGAGGACATTAATACCATTTTCCATGAAATGGAGAGCGGCAAGATCAAAGGCCGCATGGTGATTGATTTTAAACTGAAAAAATAATGAAGCAGGCCGGGAAGATCCCGGCCTTTTTTTTACAGCGAGCGAATAACTTCACGCAGCAGTCGAACCCGAGGTTCAATGCTGTTCAGCTCCAGGTATTCAGAAGGGGAATGGAAGCCCGCGCCTATAGGGCCAAATCCGTCCAGAGAAGGTATGCCAAGGGCCGCCGTGTGATTGGCGTCTGAGCCACCGCCCACCGCCTGCCAGCGGACTTCAACGTCGACAGCCTCACCGGCTTTTTCCACCAGCTTCATCAGTTTTTCCGTTTCGGCGGAAGGCGACATCGCTGGCGTTTGTGCCTGCTGTTCGACGGTTGTTAGCACATCTGGTTCGAACTGGCGCTGGCTGAACGACTGAACGGCCTCGTTAACCCGCAGATATTCGTCGTTATCATTGAAGCGAAGATCGACAATCATCTCCGCGCGATCCGCCACTATATTCGCCCCGACGCCGCCGGAAATAACGCCGGTGTTCAGCGTGGTACCCTTAGTCGGATCGGCCAAATCGCTTATCGCCAGCACCGCGTGAGCGAGCGCTTTAACCGCCGAACGCCCTTTTTCCGGATCGTTACCCGCATGGGCGGCAACGCCTTTAAAAGCCAGGCGGTAGCGGGCCATGCCTTTTCGCGCTTTTACCAGTGAGCCGTCGGCTCTTGCGGCTTCGCACACCAGCACACAGCGGCTGCGTTTTGCGATGCCGCCGATCCATTCGTGCGAATAGGCCGAGCCAGTTTCTTCGTCCGGGTTCATGGCCACAGCGATAGCGAGCCGCTCAAGATCCGCTTTTTCCAGCCCGCGCAGAGCCCAGAGAATTGCCAGAAGCCCGCTTTTCATGTCCGAAACGCCTGGCCCATAGGCGCGATCGCCTTCAATGCTGAAAGGGCGCTCTGAAACGGTTCCCGGCGGGAATACGGTATCCATATGTCCCACCAGTAAAACGTCGTACCACGTGGCATTGGGTTTATTGGTGGCAAACAGACCCGGCCCCACTTTGTTCCCCAGATCAACGCTGTCACAGTGCCAGTTTTCTGACAGATACCATTGCTGAAAGATATGGCTGACCTCTTCCACACCAGCAAGGGTGGCGGTGCCGCAGTCGATATTCACGACTCTTTTTAACTCTTGAAGATACTGTTTCAGGTCCATGAATTACTCCAGAATAAGAACGCGCATGATCAGCATGGCGCAAAATGCGTTGAGTACGGAAAGGGCTATCATCAGCGGAATGCGTTTCGCAGGGATGCCAACGACGCCGAGAATACGCCCGGCATACTGCACCTGCGAGCCCATCAAATAGATGGCCGGCGCGAGAATAGCCAGGTGTTCTCCGCTGAGAATTCCTCTTTCAAACAGGCTGATAGCGACGCCTACGCCGCCGCCCATCGACATCCAGCCGCCGATAAGTACCGCCGCGGCTTCACCGGGCAGCCCGAAGAGTTTCATTACCGGGCCAAACAGCCACGCCATACCCTGCAGCGCGCCCGTCAGCTCAAGCGCATAGATAATAATGAATGCCATCAATACATTGGGCAGCGTGCTGGTAGTGGCTATGGTCCAGCCTTTGCGCGCCCCGGCCACAAAGACATCGGTGATCATCGGTTTTGCTGTATCAGCCATGCTGCACCTCTGTTTTTGCTTTGCGCTCTGTGACGTTCAGGATCAGGCGCATCATGTTTGCCCCCACGATTTTCATAATGAATATCACGGCGACGCACATGCCAATAGAGCTTGGCACGGCCTGGCTGCCGTCAACGGCGATCAGCGTGAAGAGCACCGCCCCGGAAGAGAAAAAGTTGGTGATCATGGCTCCGGCGGAAAACTGGAACATGGTGAACACGGTTTTTTCTTTTTCGGTAATCTGACCTTCATCAGCCAGCACGCGGGTGAGTGACGCGCCAACGTCGGTACTTTGCAGGCTGCCGATTAGCGCAAGGCCAGTGGCACCGGGAACGCCCATCAAGGGCCGGAGGAGAGGCGTCAGCAGCTTTCTTGCGGCCCGCAGTGCGCCGTAGTGTTCCAGCACGTTAATCATGCCCAGCGCAAACATCACGGCAGGAATCAGGCCGAAAGCGAAGAGAAAGCCGTCCATTGCGCCATACCCGCCGTTGCCGCGGAAGGCGCTTTTGGCGACATCCAGCGATTCTCCGGCTGGATTAACGCCGCTGACAACTTTGCCGAAGGCGCCGTTTAGCGTGGTGAAGTCAAACACGCCATACCAGTTTTTCCCGCCCAACAGGCCAGAAAAAAAGACCATCGCAAATAGCAAACTAAACCAGGCGCTGAGCCCCACTCTTTGTTGTCCGGGAACAGAAGAATTATCCATTTATCATTTCCTTATGTGATTTCAGGGGAAAGCCAGATGGATGCTAGGACTTAGCAATACGTGCCGTGATGACGACGATCAACATCGGGAGCGAACAATTAATCACCGTGAGAAAGTTGAGAGCTGGTACACAGTAACCGTGAAAATGGAGGTTTTGCTTCGGGCTGAATCATAGGACGTGCATCTGACATCGCCGCGGCGCAGCCGCTTTCGCATGATCTCCATCGCCAGTTCTGCGATAATTACTTTTTGTGACTATGACCGAGATGATTATGCAGTACCCGATTAACGAGATGTTCCAGACCCTGCAAGGGGAAGGCTATTTTACCGGCGTGCCCGCCATTTTTATTCGCCTGCAGGGTTGCCCGGTAGGCTGCGCCTGGTGCGATACCAAACATACCTGGGATAAGCTCGCGGATCGCGAAGTTTCGCTGTTTAGCATCCTGGCCAAAACCAAAGAAAGCGACAAATGGGGCGCGGGAAGCGCCGAAGATCTGCTGGCGGTGATTGGCCGTCAGGGCTATACCGCGCGGCATGTGGTTATCACCGGCGGCGAGCCTTGCATTCACGATCTTACGCCGCTGACCGATCTGCTGGAGAAAAACGGGTTTAGCTGCCAGATAGAAACCAGCGGCACTCACGAAGTGCGCTGCACGGCGAATACCTGGGTGACGGTTTCCCCTAAGGTGAACATGCGTGGCGGCTACGACATTCTGTCGCAGGCGCTGGAGCGAGCGGATGAAATTAAGCATCCAGTGGGCCGCATGCGCGACGTTGAAGCGCTGGACGAACTGCTTGCCACGCTGACGGACGAGAAGAGTCGGATTATTGCCTTACAGCCGATCAGCCAAAAAGACGATGCGACGCGCCTGTGTATTGAAACCTGTATTGCGCGTAACTGGCGTCTGTCGATGCAAACGCATAAGTATCTGAATATTGCCTGATGCGTTAAGCCGGGCGCCGAAAGGGCACCCGGCTTTGAACGCGTGGTTAAGCGTTGGACCAGCTTTGAATAGCGTCTGTGTTCTCCAGGTCTCCGTGCAGTACCTGATATGATTTCTTCAAAATGGCATCAGTATGCTGCGTTAACTCCCTGAAAATCCCCTTGTTTAGCGCCTCATAGCGCTTAGCGTTGCTTTCAACAGGCATAAACACATCTTTGACCCGCACCATTTTTTCGACGGCTTCTTCATAGCTGGTATACAGCCCTAGCCCAACGGCGGTGTTGATGGCCGCGCCCAGGCTTGCACAGCCGTTGATGGCGTTACGCCTGACCGGCAGATTGAACACGTCGGCAAAGATTTGCATAAACAGATCGCTGTTGGAACCGCCGCCGGTGATTATCACGTGTTTGGCAAAGTGGTCCATCTCATGGCACATATTGTCGTAGTTGTTTTTCAGCGTCAGCGCGATGCTTTCGAGGATTGAACGGTAAATCCATGCGTAGTCCATGCTGGAATCAAACCCAATCATGATCCCACGTTTGAACGGTTCCCACGGATTGGTCAGCCAGTCCAGAACGGTCATCAGGCCGTTACAGCCAGGTGGCACCAGAGCAGCCTTTTTATTCAGTAGCCCTTCCGGCGAGAGATTTTGCGCTTTGGCATCCTGAATCAGCGACTCGCCCAGCATGTCCCGCAGCCAGCTCACCGTCCACATCCCCTTGCGGATACCGTAACCTTCATACAGCAGCGTTTCCGGAATGGACGACATGATTGGCCACCAGGCGACAGGCGCTTTTGGCAGCGCTTTGCCGTTCATCATCAGCGCGATATAGGTGCCGAGGGAAATCACCGCGGTTTCGTCATCCAGCAGCCCGGCCCCCAGCGCTTCGACCGGTTTATCGCTGGTGGTGCAAACCACCGGTAACCCTGCCGGGAATCCCGTTGCCCTGGCGGCTTTCTCCGTAAGATGGCCGATGATCGTGCCCGGCATCTGAACATCAAACAGCATGGTGCGCGGAATGTTGAATTTCTTCAGCACTTCGCCATCGTCGCTCCACGACCACGTTTTGTAATCCACCGGCCACTGGCCAAAATAGTTGGCGATATTGTCTTTGAACTCCCCGGTTAAGCGGTGCGACAAATACCCCGAGAATGATGTCACCCAGGCGACATCAGGGTTAGTGTGCTCGTAAGGCCGGGTGACGCGAGCATCCTGCCAGCTGATCAGCGGCTCAGCAGGGGTGCCATCGGCTTTTAATAAGGCACGGCAGCAGCGTATGGAGCCGAGTCCAATCCCGACGATGGCGCTCATGTCGCCCGTAAAATTGCTCATCAAATCCTGCCCGGCGCGGCACAGCGAGTCCCACAGATCGTCGTCAGGGTGCTCGGCGGTATCCGCATCAGGCGTGTGCATCGGCTGGAGCTGCCCCTTGCCTTCGCAGACGATATTGCCCGCCAGATCGTACATCACGACTTTTGTACTCTGGCTGCCACCATCAATCCCAATGATGTATTTCTTCGACATTGCCTTTCTCCTTCAATTTTCCCTCATCACTCGCCTGTTGCGGCCAGCGATGCCAATTTTTCCTGTGTCACGTCGGCTGCGCGAATTTTACGAATCAGCAAAAAGGCAAACACGATAACCATGCACAGCGCGGCTAATCCCATCAGCCACATGTTGCGGTAGGCTTCCCCGGCCGGAAGGGTGTCCTGCCAGTGGCCGACAAGCGGGTAAACAAACACGTCCGGCAGGAAGCCAATGACCGAGCAGATGCCGACGGTGGTACCCATAATGTAGGGCGGCGTTCTGGCTTCGCCCGGGCAGGCCCAGTAAAGCCCGCGCGAGGCGTAGCAGGTGAAGCCCAGCAGCAGGATCAGGCCAATGCCCATGGCGACGGACTGAGGATTTGAGTTTGTCGCCAGTAGCGCAACCAATGCCACGGCACCGACAATAGAAAGCAACTGCACAACGCGAGTCGGCGACTTAATTCGGCTGTAGGTGGTAATGATGCCGCCCAGCGGGCCGCAAAAGGCGCGGAAGATTTTATTTATCACGATGCCCATGTAGCTGGCGGCCACCAGCGACATGCCGTACATCTCCGTCAGGTAGTTGGTGGAGTAGCTCAGGATTGCATAGATAGTGTAGACCCCGAAGATAACCATGCTGCAGTACCAGGTGGTGCTGATGCGCAATACGGACAGAATATCTTTGAGCTGGAACGCCGGTTTTTTAGCTTCCTGAGCATCCTCCGTGCGGCCGGTAAAGCCATCGCTGACGAAGAACCAACACAGCACGCCGAGCGCAATATAAACGCCGCTGTAGATCAGAATAACGGCCTTAAGGCTGTTGGCATCTTCCGGGGCGAAGCGTGAGAATACCCACATGGTGAAGACCGCCAGCGCCATGACTCCCACGCCTCGCAGGCCTTCCATCCAGCCCATGATTTTCCCCTGTTCGCTGTGATCGCCCAGCAGGGACGCGGCTTTAATGGAAACCGACCACAGCATCAGAATCGTGGTGATGGCGAAGGCAACCTGAATAACTATCATCACCCAGAGCGGAGGGTAGAAAGCCATGACGATGCCCAGCAGGCCGGTGGCAATCATTGCCAGGGTCATCATTAAGCGGTGAGAAAATTTGTCGGCAATAATTCCGCTGGGCGCATAAAGGATAATTGCGGTTATTCCGAAAGTACTCATAATTAAGCCTATTTCGGTATTGCTAAATCCCATAAATTTTGCCATTGGGATTTGGTAAATATACCTTAAATAAGCAAGGTCAAAGCTTACGCCACCACTGATACTTATTATTGCCAGCGTTAGCCAGCGACGAAAATTTGAATCACGCATGGTGTGCTCTCAGTGAGTAGGGTTGTTGAAGGCAAAAAAAAGAGAAAAGCAACCAATCCCTTGTGGGGGCTGATTACTTTTCTCATAGGCTCTAGTAATTGCGGAGATTATTATCATGAGACGCTGTTTTTTAGTGTGAGAAATATCACGCTATTGGTTTTCACGGTGAATAATTTAGCGTTAAAACCTTCGCGTTAATGAGTTGTGATGTTGATCACATAACGCAGTCTGCCGCTGTGATACTTATTTTAGCCAGTTACTAGAGACGATGAGAAAAGTAACTTCCCTTTCGGGGGGAGCTTACTTTTCTCATTTTTTTTGCGTTTAAAAAACTTAAGGAGTTCACCATGTCGCTCAGCGCACTCAACGAATTCTCACTGGACTTCTTCTCGCTGAAAGGGAAGACGGCGATTGTCACCGGCGGCAACAGCGGGCTGGGGCAGGCGTTTGCCATGGCGCTGGCGAAAGCCGGGGCGAATGTGTTTATTCCAACGGTGGTGGAAGAGAAAGGAGAAACGCGTCAACTTATTGAACAGCAAGGCGTAAAAGTGGCCTTTATGACCGTCGACATTACCGAAAAAGGCGCGCCTGCTCAGGTCATTGCCCGGTGCCTTGAAACCTTCGGCTCGGTGGATATTCTGGTCAACAACGCCGGGATTTGTAAGCTCAACAAGGTGCTGGACTTCGGCCGCGCCGACTGGGACCCGATGATCAATATCAACCTGACCGCCGCGTTTGAATTAAGCCACGAAGCGGCAAAAGTGATGATTCCGCAAAAGCACGGAAAAATCATTAATATCTGTTCGTTATTTTCTTATCTTGGCGGGCAGTGGTCTCCGGCTTATTCCGCCACAAAACACGCCCTGGCCGGCTTAACGAAAGCGTATTGTGATGAGTTAGGTCAATATAATATTCAGGTGAACGGTATCGCGCCTGGTTATTATGCCACCGATATTACTACTGAAACTCGTAAAAATCCGGAAACCAATAAACGCGTACTTGATCATATTCCAGCCAACCGCTGGGGTGAAACTCAGGATCTTATGGGGGCGATGGTTTATTTATCCAGTCGCGCTTCAGATTATGTGAATGGCCATTTATTAGTGGTTGATGGTGGTTATTTGGTCAGGTAATTCTCGCAGGGTGGTTCCTGCTTTCTATTATTTTTATCCGTATTCCCTTATTTGTCAGGAAGGAGTTGTCATGTCTTTATCTCGCGAAGCAATTGTGGATCAATTAAAAGAAATCGTTGGCCCACAGCAGGTTATTACCGATGAGAAAGTATTGCAGAAAAACAGTATCGACCGGTTCAGAAAATATGCGGATATTCATGGCGTGTACACTCAGCCGCTGCCGGCCGCGGTAGTGAAATTACAGAGCGCTGAGCAAGTCTCCAGCGTGCTGGCGTTTCTGAACAGCAACCGCATCACCTGTATCCCGCGTACCGGCGCCTCTGCAACGGAAGGCGGCCTGGAAACCGTGGTGAAAAACACCGTGGTGCTGGACGGCTCAGGGCTGAACAAAATTATCGATATCGATATTGAAAACATGCAGGCGACCGCCCAATGCGGCGTTCCGCTGGAAGTGCTGGAAGATGCGCTTCGCGCAAAGGGTTACACCACCGGCCACTCTCCGCAATCCAAGCCGCTGGCACAAATGGGCGGCCTGGTCGCTACCCGCAGCATCGGCCAGTTCTCAACCCTGTACGGGGCGATTGAGGACATGGTCGTTGGCCTGGAAGCCGTGTTCCCGGATGGCAGCATTACGCGCATTAAAAACGTGCCGCGCCGCGCCGCTGGCCCGGATATCCGCCATGTGATTATCGGTAATGAAGGGGCGCTCTGCTACATCACCGAAGTGACGGTAAAAATCTTCAAATACATGCCGGAAAACAACCTGTTCTACGGCTACATCCTCGACAACATGAAAACCGGCTTCAACATCCTGCGTGAAGTGATGGCCGAAGGCTATCGTCCGTCGATTGCCCGCCTGTATGACGCCGAAGACGGCACCCAGCACTTCACCCATTTTGCCGAAGGCAAATGCGTGCTTATCTTTATGGCGGAAGGCTCTAAGCGCCTGGCGGAAGCGACAGGTGCAGGTATCGAAGAGATCGTCGCTCTTTACCCGGAATGCAAGAAAGTGGACAGCAAGCTGATCGAAACCTGGTTCAACAACCTGAACTGGGGCCCGGAAAAAGTGGCCGCCGAACGCGTGCAGATCATGAAAACCGGCAACATGGGCTTTACCACCGAAGTTTCCGGCAGCTGGAGCTGCATCCATGAGATTTACCACAATGTGATCGAGCGCATTCGTAATGAGTTCCCTCATGCAGGCGACATCACTATGCTGGGCGGCCACTCCTCCCACAGCTACATCAACGGCACCAACATGTACTTCGTTTACGACTACAACGTGGTGGACTGCAAGCCGGAAGAGGAGATCGACAAGTACCACAACCCGCTGAACAAAATCATCGTGGAAGAGACGATTCGCCTCGGCGGATCGATGGTGCACCACCACGGGATCGGCAAGCACCGCGTGCACTGGTCTAAGCTGGAGCACGGCACCGCATGGCCAATCATGCAAGGTCTGAAAGATCAATACGATCCAAACGGCATCATGAATACCGGCACGATTTGGTCGATTGAAAAGTAACCGTACAGGTCGGCTCTCAGGAGCCGACTTTTCTACTTACGGATCGACAAAGGAATCAGTATGCACGCCGACCCGGTTCGTATGGATGACCTGCCGCTTAATCGCTTTCATTTACGCATTGCCGGGCTGACCTTCGGCGCCCACCTGACGGACGGCTACGTGCTGGGCGTGATTGGCTTTGCGCTGGTGATGCTTACGCCGCAAATGGGCCTGACGCCGCTACAGGAAGGATTGGTAGGCGGTTCGGCGCTGTTTGGGCTGTTTCTTGGCAGCCTGGTGCTGGGCTGGATCTCCGATCATATTGGCCGGCAGAAAATCTTTAACTTCAGCTTTGTGCTCATCACGCTGGCCTCTTTTTTACAGTTTTTCGTGAGCAACGTGGAACAGCTGATCCTGCTGCGGGTGCTGATCGGCATCGGGCTGGGCGGCGACTATTCTGTGGGCCATACCATGCTGGCCGAATTTGCCCCACGCAAACATCGCGGCGTGCTGCTAGGCGCGTTCAGCGTGGTCTGGACGCTGGGCTACGTGTTGGCAAGCCTGATTGGCCATTTAATGGTGGACAGCGGGGCGGATGCCTGGCGCTGGCTGCTGGCTTCCGCAGCGTTTCCCGCGCTGTTAATCACGTTCTTACGCTGGGGTACTCCGGAGTCACCCCGCTGGCTGATGCGCCAGGGGAGAGTGTCCGAGGCTCACCAGATTGTGTGTCGCTGCTTTGGCGAACATGTTGTTATCAGCGATGAAATTGCGGTGCCGACCTCCCGCCATCTTCGGACGTTGTTTTCCGAGCAATACTGGCGGCGCACCGCGTTCAATAGCCTGTTCTTTGTTTGCCTGGTTATTCCGTGGTTTGCGATTTACACCTGGCTGCCGTCTATTACCGGGCTGCTGGGTATGCAGGATGGTCTGACCGCCAGCCTGCTGCTGAATATGGTGCTGGTGGTAGGGGCGATTGCGGGCCTTGTGCTGACCCACCGCTGTTCTCGTCGCGGCTTTTTGATCGGCGGCTTTCTGGTGCTGTTCTTAAGCCTCACCGCGCTGGCGCTGGTGCCGGAACAACACGGCACGATCATCCTGTTGCTGTTCTTCATTTTTACCCTGACGATTTCAGCGGTCAGCAATCTGGTGGGCGTATTGCCCGCCGAGAGTTTCCCGACCGATATTCGCTCGCTCGGCGTCGGTTTTGCGACTTCGATGAGCCGCTTCGGCTCGGCCATCAGCACCGGCCTGCTGCCTGTGGCGCTGGTCTCCTTCGGCGTGCAGAACACCATGCTATTGCTGAGCGCGGTTCTGATGCTGGGCCTGCTGGTTTCCGTTTTCTGGGCGCCGGAAACGCGAAACATGAGCCTCGTGACCGCATCCGGGAATAAAGAGCAGCCTCCGGGAGTTAACCATGAACATTCTGTTAGCCTTTAAGGCCGAGCCAGACCTCGCCATGCTGGCGGAAAAAGACTGGCTGGCCGCGAAACATCAAGGGCTGGACACTTCGATAACTCGTCCTTGCCTGGGGGAAGATGAGCAGGCCGCCGCCGAGATGCTGCTGCGCCAGCCAGAGGGTCTGAACCTCACGGGATTAAGTATTGGTAACGAACGTGCTGACAGCTTTCTGCGCCAGTTTAAGGCGCTGGGGTTCCAGCGGGCGGTGAGGCTGAAGCGGGAAGGTGAAATGACTTTTGCACCTGCCTCGGTTGCCGCTTTACTGGCGGCCTGGCAGCAGCAAAACCCTCAATCTCTGGTGCTGCTGGGGTCGCGCAGCGCCGAGGGCAACAGCGGCCAGACGGGGTTTTATCTGGCTGAACAGCTTGGCTGGCCGTGCTTCAGTCAGGTCTATGATTTTTCGGTGAATCAGACGCTACAGCAGGTTGAGCTGAAACAGCGATGTGCTACCGGAAAACGCCGCCTTACCGTGCGGCTGCCTGCGGTATTGATGATTGAAAGCCGGGGAGAATATTGCCTGAGAACGCCGGGCCTGCGGCAAAAACTGGCGGTAAAGGCCTCGGACGTTGAGGTTTTGCCTGCGGAAACGTTGGGTGCCGAGGTAGCCACGCCTGCCCTGGTCGAACTGGATAACCCTCAGCGACAGCGCGGCGGCTTAATTATTCAGGGAAACGATGCGGGTGAGAAGGCCCGTAGCCTTTACCGCGACTGGCTACGTAAAAGGATGCAGCCATGAAAATTGCCCTGATCCTGCCCGAATCCCGGAAAGCTGCCGTGCTGAACGAGTTCGGGAATTTTATTTCGTGTAGCGAGACTGAAAAAGTCCAGCTTGAAGGCTGGCTGCTGCCGGAGACTGAATACAGCGAGCCGCTGCTGAACGCGTTATGCGCGCACTATGCTCAGTCCCCTGCAAATGTTTTGCTGTTTCCTTCAGGCTGGCAGGGCGCGGAGCTGGCAACCCGGCTGGCGTGCCGCCTGAAGGGGGAAGCCTGGAGTGCCGTCAGTGGGGTAAATATTACCCAAAAAACGGTGCACAAAAATGCCTGCGGCGGCGCGCTGGTGGCTACTCTCCGGCTGCAAAATAAACCCTGGTGCCTGAGCGTTGCGTCCTCGCCGGGCGCAGGGAACTGGCAGCCAGAGATAGAATATTCGCAGATTCCCGTAGCGGAACAGAAACCTGCCTGGCTGGTTGAATGTACGTCTATTGCTGAGGAAAGTGCGTCCGGGCTGGCTGAAGTCAGGCTTGTGCTGGCCGTGGGGCGAGGAGTAGGCAGCCAGCAGGCGATGGAACAGGTTGAAGCCTGCGCCAGCGCGCTGGGGATGGAAACCGGCGCGAGCCGGGAAGCGGTGATGCACGCCTGGTGCAGCATGGACAAGCTGTTAGGGATGTCCGGCACTCAGGTTGCCGCCGACGTTTGTATTGCCGCAGGTATTTCCGGCGCACCTGCCTTTATCAGCGGCATTGCCCACAGCCGGTTTATCGTTGCCATCAACAGCGACCCACAGGCGGCAATTTTTCGCCATGCCGACGTGGGGATTGTGGATGACCTGCTGCCGGTGTTAGCCGAGCTGCAAAACTGCGTCAGGGAAGATATTTAGCCAGCTGCCAGACGCCGGTATTGGTGGTTGAGATGGCCAGCGCGCCGGCGTTCAGGGCGTTGTTGGCATCCTCCGCGTCACACACCAGGCCGCCCGCTATCACCGGCAGGTCGATTTTCTCCGTCACCCACTTCATCACCTTCGGCATGCAGCCGGGCAGTATTTCAATGCAGTCCGGGTTTGACTGCGCGATCTGCTTATCGATGTTGTGATAAGAGATAGAGTCGACGATAAACAGCCGGTGAATGGCAAAGAACCCCTGCGCCCTGGCCGCTTTTACCATCGGTGCCTTGGTGCTGATCACGCCGTCGGCCTGGGTCACCAGCTTCAGGAAGTTAATCACAATTTCTTTATTCGACGTGCCTTCCAGTAAATCGACGTGCACCAGCGCGTATTTGTTCGCTTTTTTAATCTGCTGCACGATGCCGGTAATCGTGCAGATATTGCCGTACAGCACGGAAATAACCTGGCAGTCGGACTCCAGCGCCAGCTGCAGGCTCTGGTTATCTTTTACCGCTGCAATCAGCGGGTGTTGCTTGAGTAGGGACATCAGGGACACAGCTTGAACTCCATTAACCAAAGCGTAATTGGATGCCGCAGCCGGCGGGCGGGTAGCGCCAGCGGCTGAGGGTTTGTTCGTCGCAAAGCAGGCGGCATGTGCCGCACTCCAGGCAGCCGGTATTATCAATCTGCAGGCTGCCGTCTTCCTTCTGGCGGTATAACCCTGCGGGGCAGGCGCGTACCAGCAGGGCAAGGCTTTCTCTGTCGGGGCTGTCTGCAGGAACAATGTGCGG
Source organism: Cedecea sp. P7760 (assembly GCF_013386425.1). Lineage (NCBI taxonomy): Bacteria > Pseudomonadati > Pseudomonadota > Gammaproteobacteria > Enterobacterales > Enterobacteriaceae > Cedecea > Cedecea sp. P7760. The sequence continues at coordinate 97,556 of NZ_JACARU010000006.1, forward strand.
TTTCTCTGCGGATTGCCAGGCGTTCTTTGCCAGTTTCTCATGCAGGTTCACAGGCTGCGTCCTCCGTGAAAAATGTCTTTAACCAGCCGGGAAATACCGGCCCTGCGGGCATGCTTCCACAGCAGGCTGCCGAGGCGGGGCGGCGGTGAACTTTTGGGATCAAAGATATCACGCTGCAGCTCGGCCAGCAGGTGCGGATAGTCCTGAAACAGCCCTGGCGTTTGTAAAAAATCGGGCATTTTGCGGTAGCGCTCCAGCACGCCCCACAGCGTAGTGCGCTCCAGATGCTGGCTATAAACCTGATTAAGATCGACGCATTCATCCCGCTGCAGTGACGTAATTAGCGTTTGTGCCGCCGCTTTTGCCGAAAGCGCAGCCAAATCCATGCCGCGCACGGTGAAGCCGGTATTGATACAGAAACGGGCGCTATCGCCCACCAGCAAATAGCCGGGGCCGGCCAGGCGTTCGGGGAGCCCGTTCAGGCCGCATTCAGGAATGAGATGTGCGCCATATTCCACCAGCTCGGCGCGGCGCAGAAGCGGGCGTAGTGTTGGGTGCTGTTTGAAGTTTTCCAGCAGGTCAGGAAGCGCTGCGCAGCAAGCCCGGAGTGAAGAGAGCGGGCAGACGATGCCGACAGAAAGCGTATCGTTATTGGTATAGAGAAAACCACCTGCGGGCTGCTCGCCGCAGACGCCACCGGTGAACAGCCAGGCCGCGCCTTCGTTACATTCGAGGGCAAAACGGTTTTCCAGATCTTCTTTCGGCAGCGCAAGCACTTCCTTAACGCCGACCGCAACGCCGTGCTCGGGCAGCTTGTTCAATAGCTTATGCTGCTCAGCCAGCAGGGTATTGGCACCTTCGGCAATAACCACGGCTCTGGTGCTCAGCACTTCTCCGTCAATCACTACGCCGCTCACCACGCCGTTTTCGACATGCAGGCCATCGACCTGGGTAGCCGCAAGGCACTGGGCTCCGGCTTGTTCAGCCTGCTGGAACAGCCACGGATCGAGACGTGCGCGAAGCACGCTGTATGAAGAAGCCGTGGGTTGTTGAAAGCTGAGCGTAGTGGCGCTGTCCGGCGTCAGAGCGGAGAGTTTTTCATGGGTAATACAGCGCTCAAGCGGGGCAGTACGAGAAAAGTCAGGAAAGAGATCGTCAAACACGGCGGTGTAAAGCCTGCCGCCCGACAGGTTTTTGCCTCCGGGCTGGCTTGCCCGCTCAACAAGCAGAACATTTAGCCCGGCGCGCGCGCACTCTGCCGCGCAGCAGGAGCCTGCGATCCCTGCACCTACGACGATAATATCGAAATCTGTAGTGGCCATCCCGTGCACCTTTTAGTTGCGACGGAGTAGCTTACCAAAGCGGGAAGAAAATTAGCTTGATGAGGTGCGCAGACGGGAAAAGTCCGGCGTGATTTCCGGACTTTTTTCGTTCTTATTCACCGCGGTAAACGCAGCCGGCGGTGCAGGTTTCTTTGATCATCACCGCGCTCAAAAGCGGAACGACGGGCTTCATCTGATCCCAAATCCATTTCGCCAGCACTTCGCTGGTTGGGTTTTCAAGCCCTGGGATATCGTTCAGATAATAGTGATCGAGGCGATCGTAAGTCGGCTTAAACGCCGCCTTCAGCTCGGAAAAGTCCATGATCCAGCCGGTATAGGGATCTACCTCGCCGGTAATTTCCAGGCGCACCATAAAGGAGTGGCCATGCAGGCGACCGCATTTGTGGCCTTCCGGCACGTGCGGCAGGCGGTGAGCGGCTTCGAAGGTAAAATCTTTAAACAGGGTGGTGGACATCATTCAACTCTCTGGAATTCAAAAAACCGCCGCATGATAGCGGAATGGACTATTTTTCGCATTAACTAAACGGCCCGCGGCCCGGCTACATGCTGTAAGTAACGGTGAATGAGCGAAAATCTTTTATTCATCAGTTAGTTAGTTAATCACTTTTAACACTATGATTTACCTGAAAAAACGATTAGTCGTTTTAGTTATTTATTATTTCCATCCCTTCTTTAATTGTTGATAACCTGCTGGTTAACCTTGACTCATTACAGTCTGTAAGCCCTTTTTTGCACTTTGCTACTGGAAGCTAAATACGTATGACTTCTCAGGTTCCACCGAGCGCTTTGCTGCCGCTAACGCCGGACCAGCTGGCACGCCTTCAGGCGGCGACCACTGATTTTTCGACCACTCAGTTGGCCTGGCTGTCCGGCTACTTCTGGGGAATGATTAACCAGCAGCCTGGCGCTGTCGCGGCGGCTCCGGCCCCTGCGGCAGAAGTGCCGGTTATCACGCTGATTTCCGCTTCGCAGACCGGCAACGCGCGCCGCGTGAGCGAGCAGCTGCGTGACGACCTGCTGGCGGCGAAGCTGAACGTCAACCTGGTGAACGCGGGCGACTATAAATTCAAGCAAATTGCCCAGGAAAAGCTGCTGATTGTCGTCAGTTCCACGCAAGGGGAAGGGGAGCCGCCGGAAGAAGCCGTGGCCCTGCACAAATTCCTGTTTTCGAAGAAGGCACCAAAGCTTAACGGTACCGCGTTTGCGGTCTTTGGCCTCGGCGACAGCTCCTATGAATTCTTCTGCCAGTCTGGCAAAGACTTCGACAGCAAGCTGGCGGAATTAGGCGGTGAGCGCCTGCTGGATCGCGTCGATACTGACGTCGAGTACCAGCCTGCGGCCCAGGAATGGCGTGGCAAAATTGTCGAACTACTGAAGTCTCGCGTACCGGCGGAAACCCCGGCTCAGGCGACCGCGACCGCCACTGGCGTGAGCAACGAAATTTTCACCAGCCCTTACAGCAAAGAAGCCCCGTTAACCGCCACGCTCGCGGTTAACCAGAAGATTACCGGCCGCGATTCCGATAAAGACGTGCGCCACATCGAAATCGATCTTGGTGACTCAGGCCTGCGCTACCGGCCGGGCGATGCGCTTGGCGTCTGGTACCAGAACGATCCGGCGCTGGTGAAAGAGCTGACCGATTTGCTGTGGCTGAAAGGCGATGAAAGCGTCACCGTTGACGGCAAAACGCTGCCGCTGAGCGAAGCCCTGCAGTGGCACTTCGAACTGACGGTGAACACCGGCAATATCGTTGAAAGCTACGCCCAGCTGACCCGCAACACGGCGCTGCTGGAGCTGGTGGGCGATAAAGCAAAATTACAGCATTACGCGCAGACCACGCCGATTGTGGATATGGCTCGCTACGCCCCGGCGGAGCTGACGGCTGAACAGCTGGTTGGCCTGCTGCGCCCGCTCACGCCGCGTCTTTACTCAATCGCCTCTTCGCAGGCGGAAGCTGAAACCGAAGTCCACATTACCGTGGGCGCGGTGCGCTATGACATCGAAGGCCGTGCCCGCAGCGGCGGGGCTTCCGGCTTCCTGGCTGACCGCCTTGAAGAAGAGGGTGAAGTGCGCGTGTTCATTGAGCACAACGATAACTTCCGCTTACCGGCAAACCCGGAAACACCGGTCATCATGATTGGCCCAGGCACCGGCATTGCCCCGTTCCGCGCCTTTATTCAGCAGCGTGATAACGACGGTGCGGGCGGCAAGAACTGGCTGTTCTTTGGCAACCCGCACTTTACCGAAGATTTCCTGTATCAGGTGGAATGGCAGCGCTACGTCAAAGACGGCCTGCTGACGAACATCGATTTAGCCTGGTCCCGCGACCAGCAGCATAAAATATACGTACAAGACAAACTGCGCGAGAAAGGCGCGGAACTGTGGCGCTGGATTCAAGAAGGTGCCCACATTTACGTCTGCGGCGACGCCAATCGTATGGCGAAAGACGTTGAACAGGCGTTACTGGAAGTGGTGGCCGTCCACGGTGGCATGGACACCGAAGCGGCAGATGAATTTTTAAGTGAGCTGCGCGTTGAGCGCCGTTATCAGCGAGATGTCTACTAATGAGCGAAAAACACCCTGGCCCTCTGGTGGTCGAAGGCAAACTGGTCGACGCCGAACGGCTGAAGCGCGATAGCGATTTCCTGCGCGGCACCATTAAAGAAGATTTGCAGGATGGCCTGACCGGCGGTTTCAACGGCGACAACTTCCTGCTGATCCGTTTTCACGGTATGTATCAGCAGGATGACCGCGATATTCGCGCCGAACGTGCGGAGCAGAAGCTGGAGCCGCGCCACGCGATGATGCTCCGCTGCCGTCTGCCGGGCGGGATCATCACCACCCAACAGTGGCAGGCTATTGATAAATTTGCCGAAGATAAGACTATCTACAGCAGCATCCGCCTGACTAACCGCCAGACGTTCCAGTTCCACGGGATCCTGAAGAAGAACGTCAAACCCGCGCATGAAATGCTGCACGAGGTCGGCCTGGACGCGCTGGCGACCGCTAACGACGTGAACCGCAACGTGCTGTGTACGTCTAACCCGGTGGAGTCTGAGCTGCACCAGGAAGCCTATGAATGGGCGAAAAAGCTTTCAGAGCACCTGCTGCCGCGCACCCGCGCCTACGCCGAGATTTGGTGGGATAAAGAAAAAGTTGCCACCACGGATGAAGAGCCGATTTTGGGGCCGACCTATCTGCCGCGTAAGTTTAAAACCACGGTGGTGATCCCGCCGCAGAACGATGTAGATCTGCACGCCAATGACATGAACTTCATTGCGATTGCAGAAAACGGCAAGCTTGTTGGCTTTAACCTGCTGGTTGGCGGTGGCCTGTCCATTGAGCACGGCAATAAAAATACCTATGCCCGTACGGCGAGCGAATTCGGCTACATTCCGTTGGAGCATACTCTGGCCGTAGCGGAAGCGGTGGTGACGACCCAGCGCGACTGGGGGAACCGTACCGACCGTAAAAATGCCAAAACCAAATATACCCTTGAGCGCGTGGGCGTGGAGGTGTTTAAGGCGGAAGTTGAGCGCCGCGCCGGCATCAAGTTTGAGCCGACCCGCGCTTACGAATTCACCGGCCGTGGCGACCGTATCGGCTGGGTGAAGGGCATCGACGACAAATGGCACCTGACGCTGTTTATCGAAAACGGCCGTATCCTGGATTACCCGGATCGCCCGCTGAAAACAGGCCTGCTGGAGATAGCCCGGATCCATAAAGGTGATTTCCGCCTGACGGCAAACCAGAACCTGATCGTCGCCGGCGTGCCGGAAAGCGAAAAGGCTAAAATAGAGAAGCTGGCTACCGGGCACGGGCTGATGAACGCGGTCACGCCGCAGCGCGAGAACTCGATGGCCTGCGTGTCTTTCCCTACCTGCCCGCTGGCGATGGCGGAAGCCGAACGCTTCCTGCCTGAGTTTGTCACCAAAGTTGAGCAGGTGATGGATAAACACAAGGTGCCGGATGAGCACATTGTGATGCGCGTCACCGGCTGCCCGAACGGCTGTGGCCGTGCGATGCTGGCCGAAATCGGCCTCGTGGGGAAAGCGCCGGGGCGCTATAACCTGCACATTGGCGGCAACCGTATCGGGACGCGTATTCCGCGTATGTACCGTGAAAATATCACGGAGCCGGAAATCCTCAGCTCGATTGACGAGCTGGTGGGGCGCTGGGCGAATGAGCGTGAGGCCGATGAAGGCTTTGGCGATTTCACCGTGCGCGCCGGGATTATTCGCCCGGTGCTCGACCCTGCCAGGGACTTGTGGGACTAGTTTTTATCCCCTCACCCTAACCCTCTCCCCAAAGGGGAGAGGGGATTAACAGACAAAGAATACTGAATCTGGCTTTTCCCTCTCCCTATCAGAGAGAGCTGGGGAGAGGGAATCATTCGGTTTCCCCCCCTCCCTTCCAGGGAGAGGGCCGGGGTGAGGGTCATTTATCACTAAGTGAGGCATGTATGTCCGTACTCGATCTTAACGCTCTGAACGCCCTTCCTAAGGTCGAACGCGTCATGGCGCTCGCCGAAGTGAACGCTCAGCTGGAAAAACTTAGCGCGCAGCAGCGTGTCACCTGGGCGCTGGAAAACCTGCCTGGTGAGTTTGTCCTCTCGTCCAGCTTTGGCATTCAGGCCGCCGTATGCCTGCATCTGGTCACGCAGCAGCGCCCTGATATCCCGGTGATCCTGACCGATACCGGCTATCTGTTCCCGGAAACCTACCGGTTTATCGACGAGCTGACCGACAAGCTGAAGCTGAACCTGCAGGTGTTTCGTGCGACCGAAAGCCCGGCATGGCAGGAAGCGCGCTACGGCAAACTTTGGGAGCAGGGCGTGGAAGGTATTGAGCGCTACAACGACATCAACAAAGTTGAGCCGATGAACCGCGCCCTGAAAACGCTGGAGGCAAAAACCTGGTTTGCTGGTCTGCGTCGCGAACAGTCCGGTAGCCGTGCCAATTTGCCGGTGCTGGCGGTACAACGCGAAGTCTTTAAAATTTTGCCGATCATCGACTGGGATAACCGCACGGTATATCAGTATCTGACCGAGCACGGGCTTACGTATCATCCGCTGTGGGATCAGGGCTATCTTTCCGTCGGCGATACCCACACCACGCGTAAGTGGGAGCCGGGCATGGCAGAAGAAGAAACCCGGTTCTTTGGCCTGAAGCGCGAGTGCGGCTTGCACGAATGACTAATCCCTCACCTGAACGGCGAGGGAACATCATTTTTCGGCCTTCGCCAACTCTTTCACCAGCGGCAGCAAAACGCGCACCGTGTCATGGCTGCGGCGCTTAATTCTGCCCGGCAGCGCTTTATCCAGATAGTCGAGGTTGTCGATAGTCGCGTTATGCCAGCTGGTGCCGTTTGGGAACGCCTTGTTTTTACCGCGCTGCTGGTAACCGTCTTTCGCTCCCAGCGTCCAGTTGCTTGCCTCGACGGAAAGCACCGGAATACCTGCCTTATCAAAAGGCTCTGCATCGCCGCAGCAGCCGGTGCCTTTCGGGAATTTCGCATTCAATCCTGGATTGCTGGTAGCCTGAATCCCTGCGCGGTGCGCAAGAGTCAGCGCCCGGTCGCGGGTCAGTTTGCGCACGGCCGCAGGCGTTGATACTCCGCTATTGAAATAAAGCTTATCGCCCACGATCAGGCTATCAAGGTTGATAACCAGCAGCGTGTTGGCCTGCTCTTCTTTACTCATGCGCTGCAGGATGTTCTTCGCACCCAGCGAGCCAATCTCTTCTCCGCTGGTGGCAATAAAGCGGATGCCATAGCGGGTAGGTATATCTTTCAGGCGTTCGGCCAGCTCCAGCATGACGCCGAGACCGGAAGCATTATCGTCCACGCCCTGCAGCGTCAGGCCGCCGAGGTTATTGTCCACGTCTTTATCGCTCAGCGGCGTATAGGTATCCAGATGCGCCATGATAATGATTTGCTGCGGCAGCTTACCTTCGCGGGCGGCAATCACGCTGCTGGTGGTGACGTTATGCCAGTTTTGATGGCCCGCTTTCGTGGTGTAAAGGTAGCGGGTATTAAACTGACGAATATCGCTCTGGTAACCCCAACTTTTAAATTGCTGCTGAAGATAGTCTGCGGCCAGCATTTCGGCCGGGCTGCCGGTCATTCGGCCAGGAAAATAAGTGGCGATGTGGCGGGTTTGCTGGTCGGCAATATCGCCTTGCTGCGTGGTCTTCGCTACGGCGGGAAAACTAAAGCACGCGCCCAGTGCCAGGCAAATCACCGAGCGGCGCAATGCGGAAAACATAGTACGTCCTTATTCATCTTTATTAGTCGGAAGTTTTAAGCACCGTTAGTATGAAACTGTGAGCCAGGTTAAACAATTTCATTTGCTCTTAAACCCGCGAAAAAACGGCAGGTTAAGCACATTTTGTTGTTAGCTTTGCCGGGGCGTTATTCTTTTCGGGAACTAGTCATTCCAATTCGTAATTTCATAACAAATAAGCCCAAGACTTATAGTCCCCTTAGATTAAATCTCAAGCGGCTGCGATGAACGGCCGCGGCGCATCTGCTTAAGGGAAGGTTATGGACCAGAAAAGACTCACTCACTTGCGGCAACTGGAGGCTGAAAGCATCCATATTATCCGCGAGGTCGCTGCCGAATTTTCTAATCCGGTGATGATGTATTCCATTGGTAAAGACTCTTCGGTCATGCTGCATTTGGCCCGTAAAGCTTTCTACCCTGGTACGCTGCCGTTCCCGCTATTGCACGTTGACACCGGCTGGAAATTCCGCGAAATGTACGAATTCCGTGACCGCACGGCGAAAGCCTACGGCTGCGATCTTATCGTGCATCGCAATCCTGAAGGCGTGGCGATGGGCATCAACCCATTTGTTCACGGCAGCGCCAAACATACCGACATCATGAAAACCGAAGGCCTTAAGCAGGCGCTGAATAAATACGGTTTTGACGCGGCCTTTGGCGGCGCACGTCGTGACGAAGAGAAGTCGCGCGCGAAAGAGCGTATTTATTCCTTCCGCGATCGCTTTCACCGCTGGGATCCGAAAAACCAGCGCCCTGAGCTGTGGCACAACTACAACGGCCAGATTAACAAAGGCGAAAGCATTCGCGTGTTCCCGCTCTCTAACTGGACCGAGCTGGATATCTGGCAGTACATCTACCTGGAAAATATCGACATCGTTCCGCTGTATCTTGCGGCTCCGCGCCCGGTGCTGGAGCGTGACGGCATGCTGATGATGATTGACGACGATCGCATCGATCTGCAGCCGGGCGAAGTGATTGAACAACGTATGGTGCGCTTCCGTACCCTGGGCTGTTGGCCGCTGACCGGCGCGGTGGAATCTACCGCGCAGACGCTGCCGGAGATCATCGAAGAGATGCTGGTTTCCACCACCAGTGAACGCCAGGGACGCATGATTGACCGCGACCAGGCCGGCTCCATGGAGCTGAAAAAACGCCAGGGTTATTTCTAAGGAGCCGCCAGATGAACACCACTATTGCACAACAAATCGCTGACGAAGGCGGCGTAGAAGCCTATCTGCACGCGCAGCAGCACAAAAGCCTGCTGCGGTTTTTGACCTGCGGCAGCGTCGATGACGGCAAAAGCACGTTGATCGGCCGCCTGCTGCACGACACGCGCCAGATTTATGAGGATCAGCTCTCTTCGCTGCACACCGACAGTAAACGTCACGGCACCCAGGGCGAGAAACTCGACTTAGCGTTGCTGGTGGATGGCCTGCAGGCTGAACGTGAGCAGGGCATTACCATTGACGTGGCCTATCGCTATTTCTCCACCGAGAAGCGCAAATTTATCATCGCCGACACGCCGGGGCACGAACAGTACACCCGCAATATGGCGACCGGCGCATCAACCTGTGACCTGGCGATCCTGCTGATCGACGCCCGTAAAGGCGTGTTGGATCAAACCCGTCGCCACAGCTTTATCTCCACGCTGCTGGGGATCAAACATCTGGTGGTGGCGATCAACAAGATGGATCTGGTGGCGTTCAGCGAGCAGACCTTCGAGCAGATCAAACAGGATTACCTGACCTTCGCCCAGCAGCTGCCGGCGGACCTGGATATACGCTTCGTGCCGCTTTCCGCGCTGGAAGGGGATAACGTGGCAAGCTCCAGCAGCCAGATGCCGTGGTACAGCGGCCCGACGCTGCTCGAAGTGCTGGAAACGGTAGAAATTACTCGCAGCGTGGAGCAGCAGCCAATGCGCTTCCCGGTGCAGTACGTTAACCGTCCCAACCTGGACTTCCGTGGCTACGCGGGGACGCTGGCTTCGGGCACCGTCAGCGTGGGACAGCGCGTCAAAGTGCTGCCGTCCGGCGTGGAGTCGAACATCGCCCGAATCGTGACTTTTGATGGAGATTTGCAACAAGCCGGCGCGGGCGAAGCGATAACCCTGGTGCTGAAAGATGAAATCGACATCAGCCGGGGCGACCTGCTGGTTGATTCCGGTGAATCACTGGCCGCGGTACAGAGCGCTAAAGTGGATGTGGTATGGATGGCGGAGCAGCCGCTGGTGCCGGGGCAGAGCTTTGATATCAAGATCGCCGGGAAGAAAACCCGCGCGCGCGTCGACAATATTCAGTACCAGGTTGAGATTAACTCTCTGACTCAGCGCGTGGTGGAAAGCCTGCCGCTGAACGGCATTGGGCTGGTGGATTTGACCTTCGATGAGCCGCTGGTGCTCGACAAATATCAGACCAATCCGGTGACCGGCGGGCTGATTTTCATCGATCGCCTGAGCAACGTGACCGTGGGTGCAGGCATGGTGCGTGAGCCGCAGGAAGATGTTTATCAGGAACCGTCGGCATACGGTGCGTTTGAGCTTGAGCTTAACGCTTTGGTGCGCCGCCACTTCCCACACTGGGGCGCGCGTGACCTGCTGGGAGGCAAGTAATGGCCGACCATGATGAAAACGTGGTCTGGCATGCTCACCCCGTTACGCGTGAGCAGCGTGAAGCTTTGCACAAGCACCGCGGGGCGGTGCTGTGGTTTACCGGCTTGTCCGGCTCCGGGAAATCAACCGTGGCCGGCGCGCTCGAACAGGAACTGCATAAACTTGGCGTAAGCACCTACTTACTCGACGGCGACAACGTGCGCCACGGGTTATGCAGCGACCTGGGCTTTAGCGATGCAGACCGTAAAGAAAACATCCGGCGGGTAGGTGAAGTTGCCGGCCTGATGGTGGACGCGGGCCTTGTCGTGCTCAGCGCGTTTATCTCGCCACACCGTGCCGAAAGGCAAATGGTACGCGAACGTGCCGGAGAGGGGCGCTTCTACGAAGTGTTTGTGGATACGCCGCTGGCGATTTGCGAAACCCGCGATCCTAAAGGGCTGTACAAGAAGGCTCGGGCAGGGGAATTAAAGAATTTTACCGGTATTGATTCGGCGTATGAGGCGCCGCTACAGGCGGAAATACACTTAGACGGCGAACAATTAGTAACAAATTTAGTGGCCCAAATATTAGACCTGCTGCGTCGTGACGATATCATCAATTGCTGAAGACGCCCGGAAGCACAACGCTTCCGGCCATCAGGGTTATGAAATCAGTTATGCGCAACAGCACGAATATCGTTATTTCTCAGGCTGAACCCAGCCCGACGGTCGAGGAAACAACCTGGTCATTGCCCGGGGCGTTTATCGGCTTTTTGTCGTGGCTGATGGCGCTAGGTATTCCCTTTTTGGTCTACGGCCCTAACACGCTGTTTTTCTTCCTCTACACGTGGCCATTTTTCCTGGCGCTGATGCCGGTCGCGGTGGTGGTGGGGATAGCGTTGCACTCCATTTTGCGCGGCAGGCTGCTGTTTAGCTGCCTGGCTACGCTGCTCTCCGTCGCGCTGATGTTCGGCGTACTCTTTATGTGGCTAATGGGTTAGCCGTGCCGAACTGCGTCAAACCGTAACAGACTATTTTTGGGCAACGTTAAGCTAAACTTGCTGCAATCGCGCATGAATGCGCGTTATGTGGTAAATTCTGGCGCGATTTGGCGGGCAGGGTTGCTTGCCATTGTGGAGTCGACGAAAAAGTTGTGGGATGATTGTGCCGTTTTTCAGGGGGCAGGATGGGTAAACTAACGCTGCTGTTGCTGGCCTTGCTGGTCTGGCTTCAGTATTCGCTGTGGTTCGGAAAAAACGGCGTACACGATTACACGCGCGTCAGCGAAGATGTCGCTGCGCAGCAGGCAACCAATGCCAAATTAAAATCTCGCAACGATCAGCTTTTTGCCGAAATTGACGACCTCAACGGTGGCCAGGAAGCGATTGAAGAGCGCGCTCGCAACGAACTCAGCATGACCAGGCCGGGGGAGACTTTTTATCGCCTGGTGCCGGAAGCCTCCAAACGCGCAGCCAACGGAAATCCCCCTAACGCCGGGCAAAATAATCGATAACTCAGCATAAGTGAAAGGCATGGCAGACTCCTCCCAGGACGTAATTGCCGTGATACCGGCCGCCGGTATCGGCAGCCGTATGCAAACGGAATGTCCTAAGCAGTACCTACACATCGGCGACAAAACGATTCTCGAACACGCGGTGGCTAGCCTGATGGCGCACCCTCGCGTGGGCCAGACGATCGTCGCTGTCAGCCCCAACGATGCTTACTTTTCTTCTCTGCCGCTGGCCTCCGATCCTCGCGTCACCGTGGTGACGGGCGGGAAACAGCGTGCAGATTCCGTTCTGGCTGGCCTGCAGGCCGCAGGCGATGCGAAATGGGTGCTGGTTCACGACGCTGCGCGCCCCTGTCTGCACCCGGACGACCTCGAAAATCTGCTGGCGATTACCGCTACCAGCAAAGTCGGCGGCATTTTGGCCGCTCCGGTTCGCGACACTATGAAGCGAGGCGAGCCCGGCAAAGCGCTGATAGCGCATACGGTAGATCGTGAAGATCTCTGGCATGCCCTTACGCCGCAGCTGTTCCCTCTCGAACTTTTGCGCAGCTGTCTGCTGCGCGCGCTGGATGAAGGCGCCACCATCACCGATGAAGCCTCGGCCCTGGAATATTGCGGCTTTCATCCAGAACTGATTAACGCTCGGGCTGATAATATCAAGGTGACTCGCCCTGAAGATCTGGCGCTGGCGGCTTTCTATCTTACGCGGTTAACCCAAACGGAGAATTTATAATGCGTATCGGACATGGTTTTGATGTTCATGCTTTTGGCGGTGAAGGCCCGATTATTATTGGCGGCGTTCGTGTCCCGTTCGAAAAAGGGCTGCTGGCCCATTCTGATGGCGACGTTGCCCTGCATGCCCTGACCGATGCGCTGCTGGGTGCCGCCGCGCTGGGAGATATCGGCAAGCTGTTCCCGGACACCGATCCTGCCTTCAAAGGTGCGGACAGCCGCGAACTGCTGCGTGAAGCGTGGCGTCGCATTCAGGCTAAAGGTTTTACGCTTGGGAACGTCGACGTGACGATTATCGCTCAGGCACCGAAAATGGCTCCGCACATCCCGCAGATGCGCGTGTTTATCGCCGAAGATCTCGGCTGCCATATGGATGACGTCAACGTTAAAGCGACCACCACCGAGAAGCTCGGCTTTACCGGGCGTGGGGAAGGTATTGCCTGTGAAGCCGTGGCGCTGCTGCATAAGGCCAGCAAGTAATGGATATGCAAAACCTGACCTGGCTGCACGGTAAGCCGCAGGGCAGCGGCGTTATCAAGGCCAGCCCTGAAGACTTCGTGGTGATTGAAGATTTGGGCTTTGGCCCCGACGGCGACGGCGAGCATCTGCTGCTGCGAATTCTGAAAAGCGGCTGCAATACGCGTTTTGTCGCCGATGCGCTGGCGAAATTCCTCAAAGTCCATGCTCGCGAAGTCAGCTTTGCCGGGCAGAAAGACAAACATGCCGTGACCGAGCAGTGGTTCTGCGTCCGCCTGCCGGGCAAAGAGATGCCTGATATGAGCGCCTTTGCGCTCGAAGGTTGCCAGGTGTTGGAGTTTGCCCGCCATCGCCGCAAGCTGCGTTTGGGCGCGCTGCAAGGGAACCGCTTTACCCTCGTCCTGCGCGAAGTCAGCGATCGTAGCGAACTGGAGCAGCGCCTGCAGGCCGTGGCGCAGCAGGGCGTGCCTAACTATTTCGGCAGCCAGCGTTTTGGTATTGGCGGTAACAACCTGCATCAGGCGAAGCGCTGGGCGGAGAGTAATGCGCCGCTGCGAGACAGAAATAAACGCAGTTTTTGGTTGTCGGCAGCACGCAGCGCGTTGTTTAATCAGATTGTTAGCCAGCGCCTGAAAAAACCAGACTTTAATCAAGTTGTTGATGGCGATGCGCTACAATTGGCAGGACGCGGCAGCTGGTTTGTGGCGACCCCGGAAGAACTCCCAACCCTGCAACAGCGAGTAGATGACGGCGAACTGCTGATCACGGCTTCGCTGCCGGGTGACGGCGAGTGGGGAACGCAAAACGCAGCGCTGGCTTTTGAGCAACAATGCGTGGCGGAAGAAGATGTCCTGCTGGGCTTGTTGAAGCGTGAACGCGTGGAAGCTGCGCGCCGGGCGATGCTGGTTCAGCCTAAAGCGCTGAGCTGGAACTGGTGGGATGATGTGACCGTCGAGCTGAATTTCTGGCTGCCGGCGGGAAGCTTTGCCACCAGCGTTGTCAGGGAACTCATGAACACAGCGGGTGATTATGCGAATATTGCTGAGTAACGATGACGGAGTCCAGGCCCCTGGCATTCAGGTGCTGGCGGAGGCGTTGCGTGAATTTGCCGAGGTGCAGGTGGTTGCCCCGGACAGAAACCGCAGCGGCGCATCTAACTCGCTGACGCTCGAGTCATCGCTAAGAACCTTTACCCTCGCCAACGGAGATATCTCCGTGCAGATGGGCACGCCGACGGACTGCGTCTATCTCGGCGTGAATGCTTTGATGCACCCCCGGCCAGACATTGTGGTGTCGGGCATTAACGCCGGGCCTAATCTCGGCGACGACGTTATCTATTCCGGTACCGTTGCGGCCGCGACGGAAGGGCGCCATTTAGGGCTTCCGGCACTTGCCGTTTCGCTCGATGGCCACCAGCACTATGAAACGGCGGCGGCGGTAACCTGTTCTATTCTACGGGCGCTGGCTCGCGAGCCGCTGCGCACCGGGCGCATTCTTAACATCAACGTCCCCGACCTGCCGCTCGATCAAATCAAAGGCATTCGCGTTACCCGCTGCGGCAGCCGTCATCCGTCAGACCAGGTTATTCGCCAGCAAGATCCGCGCGGCAACACGGTGTACTGGATTGGCCCGCCGGGAGAAAAACTGGATGCGGCGCCGGACACCGACTTTGCTGCCGTCGACGAAGGCTACGTTTCGGTGACCCCGCTGCACGTCGATTTAACCGCACATAGCGCCCATGAAGTCGTTGGCCACTGGCTGGAAAAGGCCGGAGTTGAGGCGCAATGGTAAGCAGACGCGTACAAACCCTTCTCGATCAGCTTCGTGCCCAGGGCATCAAGAACGAACAGGTTCTTGAGGCTATCGCGCAGGTGCCGCGCGAGAAGTTTGTCGACGAAGCGTTTGAACACAAAGCCTGGGAAAATACCGCGTTACCTATTGGGTCTGGTCAGACTATCTCTCAGCCGTATATGGTGGCGAGGATGACGGAGTTGCTGGAGCTGACGGAGCATTCAAAGGTGCTGGAGATTGGCACTGGCTCGGGTTACCAGACCGCAATTCTGGCGCATCTGGTGGGGCATGTTTGCTCCGTAGAGCGCATCAAAGGGCTGCAATGGCACGCCAGACGTCGCCTGAAGCAGCTCGATTTACACAATATTTCGACCCGTCACGGCGATGGCTGGCAGGGCTGGCAGGCGAAAGCCCCGTTTGACGCTATTATTGTGACGGCGGCCCCGCCGGAAATTCCGACTGCGCTACTGTCGCAGCTGGACGAAGGCGGCATTCTTGTTTTACCCGTGGGCGACGACCAGCAGTTTTTAAAACGCGTCCGTCGCCACGGAGACGAATTTTCAATCGACACGGTAGAAGCTGTTCGCTTTGTGCCCTTAGTGCCCGGCGAATTAGCATAACCCGGAAATATCCGGTTTTCTTGCTGTTGATTCGGCGTAACGTAGCCGAATTCAGCAAAAGCTGGCGTGGTTTACGCCGCTTTTCTACAGTGTTTTCATGAATATCTGGTTGTTATCATTTTGGGGGATAAATGAGCGCGGGAAGCCCAACTTTCACTTTACGCCGGGCGGCGGTGTTGACGCTAACCAGCCTTTGGCTGGCAGGCTGTACGAGCAATAATAACACCCAGGCACCGATCAGTTCCGTTGGCGGCAACGGCAATGCTTCAGGCTCTTCAACCGGCAGCCTGCTGGTGACTAAGCCACCGACAATGTCTACCCCGGTTCAGCAACCGCAGATTCAACCGGTTCAGCCCGTTCAGCAGCCGCAAATCCAGCCCGTTCGTCAGCCTCAGGCCCAGCCCGTCGCCTCCGAACCTGTGCATACGGAAAATGGCCGCATCGTCTACAACCGCCAGTATGGGAATATTCCCAAAGGCAGCTATGCGGGCGGCAGCACCTACACCGTTAAGCGCGGCGACACCCTGTTCTATATTGCGTGGATTACCGGGAACGACTTCCGTGACCTGGCCCAGCGTAACAACGTAGCGGCACCGTATGGTCTCGAGGTGGGGCAAACCCTTCAGGTGGGCAACGCATCCGGGACGCCAATCACCGGTGGCAACGCGGTTACCGCAGCCGATGCCCGCGCGCAGGGCGTGACTACGCCAGTTGAACAAAACTCGACCAGGGTAGTTGCTTCTAAACCGACAATTACGTATTCTGAGGATTCAGGTGAACAGAGTGCTACCAAAATGTTACCGGGCAATAAGCCAGCTGAGACTGTCGTCACAGCACCGGTTACGGCACCTGTGGTTAGCTCTACCGAACCAACCGTCAGCAGTACGTCTAACAGCTCGCCAATCTCGACCTGGCGCTGGCCGACCGACGGTAAGATCATCGAAAACTTTGCGGCGACCGAAGGGGGCAACAAAGGTATCGATATCGCCGGCAGTAAAGGACAGGCAATTATCGCGACTGCCGCAGGGCGCGTGGTATATGCCGGTAACGCACTGCGCGGTTACGGTAATCTAATCATCATCAAACACAACGATGATTATCTGAGTGCCTACGCCCATAACGATACAATGCTGGTCCGGGAACAAGAAGAAGTTAAGGCGGGGCAAAAAATCGCTACCATGGGTAGCACCGGAACCAGTTCTACACGATTGCATTTTGAAATTCGTTACAAGGGGAAATCCGTAAACCCGCTGCGTTATTTGCCGCAGCGATAAACCGGCAAGACATTCATTGAGTGTATTGCCCAGGGATCACGGGTAGGAGCCACCTTATGAGTCAGAATACGCTGAAAGTTAACGAGTTAAACGAAGACGCGGAATATGATGAGAACGGAGTTGAGGCTTTTGACGAAAAAGCCCTTGTAGAAGAGGAACCCAGTGATAACGACCTTGCAGAAGAAGAGCTGTTGTCACAGGGTGCTACACAGCGTGTACTGGATGCGACTCAGCTTTATCTTGGAGAGATCGGTTACTCTCCATTATTAACAGCCGAAGAAGAAGTTTACTTTGCTCGCCGCGCACTGCGCGGTGATGTAGCCTCCCGCCGACGCATGATCGAAAGTAACCTGCGTCTGGTGGTCAAGATTGCCCGTCGTTACAGCAATCGCGGTCTGGCTTTGCTGGATCTGATTGAAGAGGGTAACCTGGGGCTTATTCGTGCCGTTGAGAAGTTCGATCCAGAACGTGGATTCCGTTTCTCAACGTACGCCACATGGTGGATTCGTCAGACCATCGAACGGGCAATCATGAACCAAACCCGTACGATTCGCCTGCCGATTCACATTGTGAAAGAGCTGAACGTTTACCTGCGTACCGCTCGCGAACTCTCCCATAAGCTCGACCACGAGCCGAGTGCGGAAGAGATTGCCGAGCAGTTGGATAAACCGGTTGATGACGTTAGCCGTATGCTGCGTCTCAACGAGCGCATTACCTCGGTAGACACCCCATTGGGCGGTGACTCTGAGAAAGCGCTGCTGGATATCCTCGCGGACGAGAAAGACAACGGACCGGAAGACACCACGCAAGACGATGATATGAAACAGAGCATCGTGAAGTGGTTGTTCGAACTGAACGCTAAGCAGCGTGAAGTGCTGGCTCGTCGTTTTGGTTTGCTGGGTTATGAAGCTGCAACGCTGGAAGATGTGGGTCGTGAAATCGGCCTGACTCGTGAACGCGTTCGTCAGATTCAGGTTGAAGGCCTGCGCCGTCTGCGTGAAATCCTGCAGACTCAGGGGCTGAATCTCGAAGCGCTGTTCCGCGAATAACAAAGTTTCCATCAAAAAGGCCAGTCAGCGATGACTGGCCTTTTTCTTTTGCCTTCCGCTACGGGGAGGGGAACTACACCAGGCTCTTCAGCCGGTAAATCCACTCCAGCGCCTGGCGAGGAGAGAGCGAGTCCGGGTCCAGATTTTCCAGCGCTTCAACGGCCGGAGATGTCTCTTCTGCCGCAACCAGCAGCGACATTTGCGTGCCGTCTACCTGGCTTGCTGACGCATTGCCGGAAATGCTCTCCAGCTCGCGGAGCTTCTGGCGCGCACGTTTAATCACGTCTTTTGGCACGCCCGCCAGCGCGGCGACGGCCAGGCCATAGCTCTTGCTGGCCGCACCGTCCTGCACGCTGTGCATAAAGGCGATGGTATCGCCGTGCTCCACGGCGTCCAGATGCACGTTAGCCACGCCTTCCATTTTTTCCGGCAGCGTGGTCAGCTCGAAGTAGTGGGTAGCGAATAACGTGAGTGACTTGATACGGTTTGCCAGGCTTTCGGCGCAGGCCCAGGCCAGCGACAGCCCATCATAGGTCGATGTCCCTCGGCCAATCTCATCCATCAGCACCAGGCTGTGTTCCGTGGCGTTGTGCAGAATATTGGCGGTTTCGGTCATTTCGACCATGAAGGTTGAGCGGCCCGAAGCCAGATCATCAGCGGCGCCCACGCGCGTAAAGATGCGGTCCACAGGCCCAATTTCTGCCTGCTGTGCCGGCACAAAGCTGCCGATATAGGCCAGCAGCGCAATGAGCGCGGTCTGGCGCATATAGGTACTTTTACCGCCCATATTTGGGCCGGTAATAATCAGCATTCTGCGCTGAGGAGAAAGGGTCAGTGGGTTAGCGATAAACGGCTCGCTGAGCACCTGCTCCACCACCGGATGGCGACCGCCGACCAGTTTAATACCGGGTTTGTCTGTCAACGTTGGGCAGGTGTAGTTCAGGGTATAAGCACGTTCGGCCAGGTTCACCAGCACGTCCAGCTCCGCCAGCGCGGTGGCGCTTTTTTGCAGCGCTTCCAGGTGCGGTAGCAGCAAATCAAACAGCTGGTCATAAAGCTGTTTCTCCAGCGCCAGCGCCTTGCCTTTGGAGGTCAGTACCTTGTCTTCGTATTCTTTCAGCTCGGGAATAATGTAGCGCTCGGCGTTTTTCAGCGTCTGGCGGCGAACATAGTTGATCGGCACCAGGTGGCTTTGACCGCGGCTGACCTGAATGTAGTAGCCGTGCACGGCGTTAAAACCGACCTTCAGCGTATCCAGGCCCAGGCGCTCGCGCTCGCGAATCTCAAGGCGATCCAGGTAGTCAGTCGCGCCGTCGGCCAGGGCTCGCCACTCGTCCAGCTCTTCATTGTAGCCCGGTGCGATTACGCCCCCGTCACGCACCAGCACCGGCGGTGATTCGATAACCGCGTGTTCCAGTAGCTCACGCAGCTCCACAAATTCGCCCATTTGCTCGCGCAGGGTTTGCACATAGTCGGTGCTAACGTCAGACAGCGTTTCGCGCAGCGCGGGCAACTGCTGGAAGGCATAGCGCATACGTGCGAGGTCGCGCGGGCGAGCGGTGCGCAGGGCCAGGCGGGCGAGAATACGCTCAAGGTCGCCGACCTGGCGCAGCGTTGGCTGAATTTCCGCGGTACGTTCCTGCAGGGCGGCAATAGTTTGCTGACGTTTGGTAAGCACATCGACGTTGCGCACCGGCATATGCAGCCAGCGTTTGAGCATACGGCTGCCCATCGGCGTGACGGTGCAGTCCAGCACCGAGGCCAGCGTGTTCTCCACGCCGCCGGACAGGTTCTGGGTTATCTCCAGGTTACGTCGGGTGGCGGCATCCATAATGATGCTGTCCTGCTGCCGGTCCATGGTCACGGAGCGAATATGCGGCAGAGAAGTGCGCTGGGTATCTTTCACGTACTGCAACAGGCACCCGGCGGCGCAAAGCGCATGGTGGGCGTTCTCGACGCCGAAGCCGGTCAAATCACGCGTACCGAACTGCAAATTCATTTGCTGGCGTGCGGTTTCAATCTCGAATTCCCAAAGCGGGCGGCGGCGCAGGCCGCGGCGGCCATCAATCAGGCTCATCTCCGCGAAGTTTTCCGCATACAGCAGCTCTGCCGGATTGGTGCGCTGAAGCTCAGCCGCCATGGTTTCGCGGTCTTCTGGCTCAGTAAGGCGGAAGCGCCCGGAACTGATGTCCAGCGTGGCATAACCAAAGCTTTTGCTGTCCTGCCAGATAGCCGCCAGCAGGTTGTCCTGGCGCTCCTGTAGCAGCGCTTCATCGCTGATGGTGCCCGGCGTGACGATACGCACAACTTTACGCTCAACCGGCCCTTTAGAGGTAGCCGGGTCGCCAACCTGCTCGCAGATAGCGACTGACTCACCGAGATTGACCAGCTTCGCCAGGTAGTTTTCTACCGCGTGATGCGGCACACCGGCCATCGGAATAGGTTCACCCGCGGAAGCACCCCTCTTGGTCAGCGAGATATCCAGCAACTGAGAGGCGCGCTTTGCGTCGTCATAGAACAGCTCGTAAAAGTCACCCATACGGTAAAACAGCAGGATGTCAGGGTGCTCGGATTTGAGACGCAGATACTGCTGCATCATGGGCGTATGGGCGTCGAAGGTTTCGCTAGTGCTCATGGCGTGGTGATGTCCATTTCTTTGAATTTTAAGTGGTTAGTGATTTTTTTGGTTCTCATTGTTGCTCACTAATACGGAATAAACTGTTCAGGGAAATCGTCCCGCAGATGGCCCATGATAACGGAGTATCAGGGGCAGGAAAACAGCGGAGGTTTGCGTGGATCGGGGCATCGCGTTTAGAAACATATTTTTCTCCGTTCAGCCAGGAACTGAATTTTTTGCCAGCCACTTACCAGAAAACATCCCAACATCGGAGATAACCATGTTTTCTGCAGTCGGTCAGTCAAATCGCATTCAGCCCGCCGCCCTTAACGCCAGCGGAAGGATTCATCCTGATATTAACATTAAGCCGCCGGTGAACGATCCCGTTCAGGCGCTGGCAAACCTGTTCCGCGATAACAAGCTTGCCTATCTGGGCGATGTGCATGGTCAGCTTGCGATCCCTGAGTTTGTCGGACATGCCATTCCCGAGTTGAAAAAGGCTGGAGTAGATCTGCTGGCGATAGAGTTTGTGAAGTACAGCGATAACGCCTTGTTTCGCGAAGCGCTGGCGCATGGCAAAGAGGCGACAAAAAACTTCATCATGAATGCCTGGTCAAAACACGGTGAGGCCTGGGTGGATAAGGTTGCCGGGGCAGTTTATGAAGCGCACAAAGCCGGCATTTCCGTCGCCGGCATTGACCGGCATATTCCCGGTGCTGCGCCCAAAACGCCGATGGAAGCCATCAAATATATGAACAAGCGGCTGGCGCTCAATATTGCCTGGAACGCTGCGACAGAAAAGGAAGAGCGTGCCATTGGCGCTCGTAAAACGCTGGTCTGGGGCGGCGGTGGTCATTTTCATCATAGCCGTGAGCAAGGGCCTAAAGATATGCGCCCTGGCCCCGTGGTTTCCTTCAGTGTGAGCGATAAAGCCCCTGGCTGCTCGCTGAACGATAAGGACGACAACAGCCACCTGGTGATTAATTTCCCGAAATAAAAATAGCGGGGAGTCTCAGCTCCCCGCCGTCGACAATTCTATTAAGCTGCTGCGCCGCCCGCTGAGTATTCACTTTCCTTTGTTTATTGTTGGAAGGGACGTGAAAAAATTGATAACCGGGGAATAAACTTCCATTTCGTTCGTCCTATGTGCTCAACAGCCAAATGCCGTTTCATCATTGTGAGCCGAACCTATGCGAGAACCCCGTCCGTCTTTCTGCGCGTTGTTTAAAAATTTGCGCTATCCGCAGCAATTTTTGCTGCGTAGCGCCGTGATAGTCGCCATTCCGTTAGCCCTTTGCCTGCTGTTTGCCTGGGCGTGGGGAGCCCTGACGCCGGGGCGTTTATCCCCCGACAAGCTGGTTAATGCGCTGGAAAAAACGGGAGGGGAGCATCCCGGCTATCGTCGCAATCATGCCAAAGGCGTCTGCGTGGCGGGGTATTTTGACTCCAACGGCAGCGCCAGCGCCCTGTCAAAAGCAACGGTGTTTCTGCCTGGCAATACGCCAGTTATTGGGCGTCTGGCGATTGCCGGCGGTAACCCCAACGCGCCTGACGGTGCGGTTCCGGTGCGCAGTATGGCGCTGCAGTTTATCACCCGCGATGGCCAGGAGTGGCGCACGGGGATGAACGCGCTGCCGTTCTTTAGCGTTGCTACACCTCAGGGCTTCTACGATCAGCAAATGGCGGGTATTCCCGATCCTAAAACGGGCAAACCCGATCCGGCCAAAATGAAAGCTTTTATCAGCGCTCACCCGGAGGCAAAGCCGTTTTTTGCGTGGGTGAAGAGCTATGTGCCAACGTCAAGCTGGGCCAGCGACAGCTACAACAGCCTGAATACCTTCTTGTTTACCAATAAAGCAGGGGACGTTCGCGGCGTGCGCTGGAGTATGCAGGCGCAAACTCCTGGCGTGCCGGTGACGGCGGAAGACAAAGCTAACCCGTTGTTCCTTCAGCAGGACATCAGGCAGCGCCTGCAGCAGGGGCCGCTAAAATGGGATTTAATTATCAGCGTGGCTGAAAAGGGAGACGCGACCAATGACGCGACAAAAGCCTGGCCCGATAGCCACCAAAAGCTTAACGCAGGCACGCTGGTGCTGACTTCCGCACAAGATCAGGCCGACGGCGGCTGCCGCGACATTAACTACGATCCGCTGATACTGCCGGATGGCATCTCTGGCTCTGACGATCCGCTGCTGAGTGCCCGCTCTGCTGCTTATTCGTCATCCTTCAATCGCCGCACGCATGAAGAAGCTCAGGCAAACAAAGGAGCAGGATTATGAACAAGGTGACCTATTTTCACCCGCTGCTGCGCGTTGTTCACTGGGCGATGGCGCTGATGATTATGGCGATGTTGTTTATCGGCGTGGGTATGGTGTCCACCGTGTCAGGTCTGCACGCGTTTTTATACTCGTTGCACAAACCCCTTGGTGTCGCCATTTTGCTGCTGGTTATTCTGAGGGTGTACCTGCGTCTGCGCTATAAAACGCCGTCGCTCCCGGCTCATTTACCCGCTTTTCAGGTGGTTGCGGCACATTTATCCCACTGGTTGCTGTATTTGCTGATGGCGGCTCAACCGCTGGTAGGCTGGGCTATGCTTTCTGCTGCGGGCTACCCGGTGACGTTAGGGGCCGGTATAACATTACCGGCGCTGGTGGCTAAAAATATCGAACTCTATGCGTTGCTGCGGCCGCTGCACACGGGGCTTGCGCTGCTGCTTTTTGTCACCGTTATCCTGCATCTGACTGCCGCACTGTTCCATGCGCTGCTGCTGCGTGATGGGGTGTTCAGCAGTATGACGGGCTACAAAGGCCGTGGTTAACGTCGCGCAGCGGAGTAAATCATGTCAACACTGAGCGAACAGGAAATACGGGAAATGCTGCCGCATCTGCAGCGTTTTGCCTTATGGCTCACGCGTAATCCTCATTCCGCAGAGGATTTGGTGCAATCCTGCCTGGAAAAAGCTTTTACGCGAAAAAAGGATCTGGCCGATCGAGAGAGCCTGCGCAGCTGGCTGTTCTCGATCCTTTATCGGCATTTTATTGATGGTGAACGGCGTAAAAGGCGCTACCAGCGCATTTTGTCGCTGTTTACCGGTGATGAAAACCAGGTCGCCGCCTCAACGGAAGAGATGCTGATCAATGACGACATGCTCGCTATCTTCAGCCAGCTCCCGGTTGAGCAGCGCGCGCTGCTGTTACTCATCAGCGTTGAAGGGCTGAGCTATAAAGAGGCGGCGGAGTCGCTGGATATTCCTTTAGGTACCGTGATGTCACGCTTATCACGTGCCAGAAAACAGCTGCAAAAGTGGGATGAGGATACGTCATCCTCCCCGGCGTTAAGGAGATTAAAATGAAACCGCTCCTTCCTGAAGAACAGGATCTCCATGCCTGGGTTGACGGGCAGCTGGATGAAGAGCGCAAAAAGTGGGTTGAACACTATTTGCAGCAGCATCCGGAGCTGGCAGCACAGGTGAGAAAATGGCAGGCGGATGCCCAGCGCCTGCGCCTCTCTGTTGATGAGTATGTGCCCCAGGTTTCTTCTGCCAGCGCGGAGGTGAAGCTGGTTCGCCAGCGGATCCGCCGCAGCCGTCAGTGGCGTTTTGCCTTTGCCTTTAGCCTGCTTTTTGCCGTGGGTATCGGCGGCGTGACCGGTTGGCAGCTGCATGCCAGTGAGATTTTGCGGCAAATGCTGCCGATGGAGGATGCCGTGCAGGCCTACCGGCTGGTGAACAACGGCAACGTTAAGGCGCTGGACGTTGTTGCCAGCGATCGAGATGCGGTAAACGGCTGGATGAGCCGCTACTTTATTGATGGCGCGCAGGCTCCTAACCTGGATAATTACGGTTTTACGCTGGTGGGCGGGCGCTTAATGGTTACCGAGCAGGGCCCGGCAGCGCTGGTAATTTACCAGGACGCGCAGGGAACGCGTGTCGCCTGGTATATCCGGCCTTCAGGCTCAATAACCCTGGGCAAAGGGGAGCGGCAGGCCGATAACCTCAAGGCGCAATACTGGAGCGATCGTCGCTATAACTATGCGATGGTAAGCCCGGCTAACGACAGCCAGACGGCGGGGCTACAAAAAGCGGTGCAGCAGTATGCAGGCGATGCCAGCTCGATTTAACACCGCTGCCTGTTTATTCGCCAATACCAGAAAAAATATACCATTTTTGCCGGAAGGACTTATCCTGAATGGAGTGAAGCGGCGCCCGGACTCCCCGACGCTGCTTCTGTCATTCCTGAAGGATAAAACATGGTATCTACACATATTGGCTTCCCGACCGAAACGGTGGCGGTGTTTCTTGCGCTCTCGGTGGGTGCCATTTTCATCGACCTCTTTATGCACCGCAAGGACGAGCCCATCTCGCTGAAAAGTGCCGCATTGTGGTCGGTATTCTGGGTTGCAGTGGCAATGCTTTTTGCCGGTTTTTTGTATCTTCATCATGGCGCAGAAGTCGCCAGCCTGTTTGTCACCGGCTACGCGCTTGAGAAGGTGCTTTCGGTCGATAACCTGTTTGTGATGATGGCGATTTTTGCCTGGTTCGGCATTCCGGATCGCTACCGACACCGCGTGTTGTACTGGGGCGTTATCGGCGCGATCGTTTTCAGGGGCATTTTTGTGGCTATCGGCACCGGGCTGCTGTCGCTGGGGCCCTATGTTGAAATCGTCTTTGCGCTGATTGTCGCCTGGACGGCGGTAATGATGCTCAAAGGCAACGATGGGGAAGACGAAGTTGAGGATTACTCTCAGCATCTGGCTTATCGGCTGGTAAAACGCTTTTTCCCTATCTGGCCAAAGCTTGCCGGGCGCAAGTTTCTGCTTAGCCAGGCCGAAGTCGACCGGGAGCTGGAGAAGCCAGAAAACCAGGCCATCACCGTTGGGCGAGTCAAAAAAGCCGCGCTTTATGCTACGCCTCTGATGCTGTGCGTGGCGGTGGTTGAGCTTTCTGACGTGATGTTTGCTTTTGATTCCGTCCCTGCCATTATTGCCGTCAGCCGTGAACCGCTTATCGTCTACAGCGCAATGATGTTCGCGATACTTGGCCTGCGTACTCTCTATTTCGTACTGGAAGCGTTAAAACAGTATCTCGTTCACCTGGAAAAAGCGGTGGTGGTGCTGCTGTTCTTTATCGCCGTTAAACTTGGGCTTAATGCCAGCGAACACATCTGGCATCATGGTTACAGCATTTCGGCCACCGCCAGCCTGTACGTTGTGCTGGGTGTGCTGGCCGTGGGCATCATCCTTAGCGTGATGTTCCCGGCAAAAGCTGAATCAAGCGACAGTAAGAACTAAGCAATTGAAGGACGCCTTCAGGCGAAGGCGTCCTGATGACGCGACTCAGAGATGTTTGTCGAGGCGTAATCTTTCGATAGGTGAGCGGCGGCGAGGCCTGGAGCGATGGAAATAGCGCCAGTGGTAATCCCTTGCGGCGGTCAGCAGCTCATAGTCCCCTCGTGAATCTCCCCATGCGCGCAAATGAAGCTGATTCAGCGGGCCATAGACCTGCTCCAGACGCTGAATTTTCTGGTCGCAGCGGCAGTTATGGCCGTTAATGCGGCCGGTCAGCATGCCATCAATCACTTCAAGCTGAGTACCAATAAGCTTAACGCCAAGGCGTTCGGCGAACGGTTGCAGCACGATAGCCGGAGACGCAGAACACAGCGTCACTTCGGCGCCAGAACGCAGCTCGGCGGCGACCGCCATAAGCCCGCGCGGACGCATCATTTTTTCGAAGTTTTTCGCGCAATAAACTTCGGCTTTCTCTTTAACCCACTGCTCGTTGACGCCGGTTAAGAAGGTTGAGATCAGCACTTCTTTTAATTCATCTCGGGTCAGTTTCCGGCGCAGGCATTTGAGCGTCGGTAATACCATGCGCATCATTTTGCGTGCAAAGGTTCTGCGCCCAAACGCAAACCGCAGGAACGGGACAAAGCTATCGCTATGGGTTAGCGTACCGTCGAAATCAAAGACCGACAGTACGCCAGGCGAAGGATCATTCATAACAACCATAGTTTCCCAAATTTCCCTTTTATCTGTACGTCGCGAGGGGATCTTGCGAACGATAGTGAAATTATAAACTTTTAAATCCCGCTACGGAAACCGTCGCGAAATGTGATAGGGTAGAGCAATGAACAGAAAACACACCGCCTTTATCGTTACCCGTTGGTGGCTGTCTCTTTAGAGGCGGCAGGAATTCGTTCACCCTTTTCTAATAGCCGCCGGAAGGCGGCTATTTCGTTTTATCCGTTCGCCCTCCGGCCAGATTTATCAGTCTCAGGAGGCATTTATGAACAGCTCACATCCTTTGCAGCAAACCATTCTTACCGGCGATCGCCCAACCGGGCAGCTTCACCTCGGGCATTATGTTGGCTCACTTCGCCAGCGCGTTCAGCTTCAGCACCAGCATCAACAGTACATTCTGGTAGCCGACCTGCAGGGATTAACCGATAACGGCAGCCGCCCTGAGCGCGTCGCAGGGAATATTCTGGAGGTGATGGCGGACTATCTGGCGGTGGGCATTGACCCGCAGAAAACGACTATCTGCCTGCAGTCCTCGCTGCCCGCGCTGGCTGAACTCACCATGCTGTATATGAACATCGTGACCGTCGCTCGTGTGGAAAGAAATCCGACGGTGAAAAGCGAGATTGCGCAGAAAGGTTTTGCCCGCTCTCTGCCTGCCGGGTTCCTTGTTTACCCGATAAGCCAGGCCGCCGATATCACCGCTTTTAAGGCGGCTCTGGTCCCGGTTGGCGACGATCAGCTGCCGATGATCGAACAGACCAATGAAATCGTGCACAAGATGAATAGCCTGACGGCGACGCCGCTATTAACCAGCTGCAAGGCGCTGCTTAGCCCGGTAAGCCGCCTGCCGGGCGTTGACGGCAACGCCAAAATGTCAAAATCCCTGGGCAACACGCTCACCCTTTCTGCCAGCGAGCAGCAGATTCACCAGGCGGTGAGCGCCATGTTTACCGACCCGGATCATTTGCGCGTCAACGATCCGGGAAAAGTTGAAGGTAACGTGGTGTTCACCTACCTGGATGCATTCCATGAAGACAAAGAGAAAGTGGCTGCGATGAAGGAGCACTATCAGCGCGGTGGCCTGGGCGATCGGCAGTGTAAAAACGAGCTGGAAACCTGCCTGCAAAATCTGCTGGCGCCAATCAGAGCGCGGCGAAATCGTTTTATTGAGGACAAGGCGTATCTGAGCGAAGTGCTGAAGGCCGGGAGTGAAAAAGCACGGGCACTAACCCAGCAAACGGCTGATGAAGTGAAGCGAGCTCTTGGGTTGCCGATATTATTTTAAAGGCAGAAGGGCAAAGAGAGGCATACTCAGATGGGGAATTATGGATTACCATTATTGGGAAACTTTCGCGAACATTCACAGGGACAGCCCATCAGATGCGTTATTCAGCCGCAGCACTTCTTCCTATCCTGGTTTTACTCTCCGCCTGTAGCAGTAAGCCGAAAACCGCCGAACAGCAGCAAACAAGCGGCACGCCGTCGGGTGGTTTTCTGCTGCAGCCGCAGCACGATGTCTTTATGCAAACCGGGGACTTCGCTAACAACCCGGAAGCAGAGAAATTCATCGACAAAATGGTGAATGAGCATGGCTTCGACCGCCGCCAGCTGCATGAAGTGTTGTCCCAGGCTAAACGTCTGGACTACGTGCTGCGCCTGATGGATCAGCAGGCGCCGACTACCGCCCCACCGGCCGGGCCGAACGGAGCGTGGCTGCGCTACCGCGGTAAATTTATCACCCCGGATAACGTGCAAAACGGCGTTAAGTTCTGGAACCAGTACGAGTCTGCGCTGAACCGTGCTTACCAGGTTTATGGCGTGCCGCCGGAAATCATCGTCGGGATTATCGGCGTTGAAACCCGCTGGGGCCGCGTGATGGGGAAAACGCGTATTGTGGATGCCCTGGCTACGCTTGCCTTTGCTTATCCACGCCGCGCGCAATACTTTGCGGGCGAACTGGAAACCTTCCTGCTAATGGCGCGTAATGAAGGTGATGACCCGCTGGCGCTGAAGGGCTCTTTCGCCGGAGCAATGGGCTACGGGCAGTTCATGCCTTCTTCGTTTAAAGAGTACGCGGTGGACTTCAACGGCGACGGCCACGTGAACCTGTGGGATCCGGAAGACGCTATCGGCAGCGTGGCGAACTACTTCAAAGCCCACGGCTGGGAGAAGGGCGACATGGTTGCCGTCCCGGCTAACGGCCAGGTACCGGGGCTGGCTAACGGCTTCAACACCAAATACTCCGTGGCGGCACTTGGCCAGTCCGGCCTGAGCCCGCAGGGTTCTTTAGGCAACCATCAGGAAGTGAGCCTGCTGCGCCTGGATATGGGCGATCGCTACCAGTACTGGTACGGTCTGCCGAACTTCTATGCGATTACCCGCTATAACCACAGCACCCATTATGCGATGGCGGTGTGGCAATTAGGGCAGGCCGTGGCGCTGGCCCGCGTTCAATAAGTGATTTTATCGCCCTCGTAGGAGGGCGATAAGCACGGACTATAAAATGCCTGCCTGATGAAAATCATGCAGGTTGATAGCCCCGAGCAGCCTGCCGTTTTCATCCACCACCGGCGCGGCGCTAATGCGTTTCTTCATTAAGATCTCTTTGGCATCTATCGCCCTGGTTTCGGCCTTTAGCACCGTGCCGTGTTTTGTCATGGCTTCGTTGATGCCGGCTTCTAGTTTGCCTCCCCCTACCAGCCAGCGGCGCAGGTCACCGTCGGTAAAGACCCCGGCCACTCTTTGTTCTTTGTCGCAGACGGCAACCAGCCCCAGCCCCGTGCGGCTTAGCTCCAGCATGGCATCCATCACCGTGGCGCGGTCTGCGACCTGCGGCAGCCGTTCTTCGGTCCGCATCAGGTGATGCACCCGGTTTAGCAAACGCGCGCCTAACGCACCTGCAGGGTGTGAGCGGGCAAAATCCTCTTCGTTAAAACCGCGCTCCTGCATCACGGCCATTGCCAGCGCATCGCCCATCATTAAGGTGTTCACCGCACTGGAGGTCGGCGCCAGACGCATAGGGCAGGCTTCGCGTTCTACCGAAATATCCAGCGAGGCAAGCGCGGCTTTGGCCAGCGGCGACTGGGCTTTGCCGGTAATCGCAATCAGCGTCACGGCCTTTTCCTGCAGGCGAGGAATGATTAAATCCAGCTCTTTCGCATGGCCGGAATAGGAGATAAACAGCAGGATGTCGCGGCTTTCAATCATCCCCAGATCGCCGTGTAACGCTTCTGCAGGATGGACGAAGAAGGCTGGCGTGCCCGTGCTGGCAAGCGTTGCGGCGATTTTCTTGCCGATATGCCCGGATTTGCCCATGCCGGAGACAATCACTTTCCCCTGGCAGGTGAGCACGGCATTGGCGGCGGCAACAAAGCTTTCTCCCAGCCTGTCCGGCAGGCGGCTCGCTTCCTGTAACTCCAGCAGCAGGGTTTCTCTTGCGGCGTTAATCATTCGCTGATTCATCTTCTTCTCCGGTGACAATCACTTTCACGCCCTTTTCGCGCAGCGCGGTGAGGAATTCATGGCTAATGCCGCTGTCGGTGATGATGGTATCGACGCTTTCCAGGCCGCAGACGATGTTCGGGCTTTTTCGACCAAACTTTGAGGAGTCTGCCATCAGAATCACTTCGCGGGCTGCGTTACACATCGCTTTGCTGACGGTATAAACCTCGTTATAGGTCGTGACCCCGGCGTTGAGATCGATGCCATCGGTGCCCATAAACAGCCGGTCAAAGCTGAAGTGCTCGAAGGCGTTTTCCGCCAGCTGGCCGTGAAACGAGGCTGATTTCTTACGGAAGGTGCCGCCGGGCATCAGGATGGTTTGTTCGTTATCCAGCTCAGACAGCGCGTTGACGATATGCAGGCTATTGGTCATCACCGTGATGTTATTGAAGCGCTGAAGCAGCGGCACCATCTGTAATACGGTGCTGCCCGCGTCAAGAATAATGGAGTCACCATCATGGATGTACTTGACCGCCGCATCGGCGATTTGCTGTTTTTGCAGGGTATTGATCAGCGTTTTGTGATCAATCGGCGGGTCGGGTTCGTCCTTGCTGAGCACTACGCCACCATAGGTGCGAATAACGGTCCCGGCAGTTTCGAGCAGCACCAGATCTTTACGGATCGTGGTGCCGGTGGTTTGAAAGTGCTGCGCGAGATCTTCTACCGAGCATTTTCCCTGTTTTTGCAGGTGTTCGAGGATCGCCGCCTGTCGTTGACGTGGTTTCATAGGCTCTTATTACCTTGCAATAAATTTCGATTCGGTAATTTCGCAAGCAATAAGCATTCGAAACGAAATTAACCCTGTTTCAATTTAAGCGCTAATGATAGAGCATTCTGACAGTTCCGATCATGGGGAAAGATCACATCAGGCTGCAATTCCTGCCGATTCATGCCGTGTAGCTGAGATAAAGGCTGTGGCAGCGCGAAAACCGTCAGGCCTTTCATTATCAGGCTGTCGCGAACGTTCTGCTGCTCGTCAAACGCCAGGGCGATCACCACCCGAGGCCTGAAGCGCCCGGACGAGCGGCCAACGCCAACGGCGCCCTGTCGGCAGAGTCGGTCAAAGGCCCGGTTAAACAGGCGAATCTGCCAGCCGCCGAGCAGTAACTGGCTTAGCCACGCGATCGTTGCGAGGGCGATAAGGGCGTTTATCATGATGTTTCCTCCCTGGGTTCCCCCATTCCCTAAAAGAAGGGGGAACCGGTGACCTGATGGTTAAAACATGACCTGCCCGCCGGTGACGTTAATCGACTGCCCGGTACAGTAAGAGGCTTTATCGCTGGCGTAGAACAGCAGCGTGTTAAGCACGTCCTGATAGTCGCAGCCGCGCTTTAAGGGGACTTTGTCGATGTAGTATTGCTCCACTTCGTCAGCGGCGATGCCGAGCTTTTCCGCGTACTGAGGCAGCAGCGACTGGAACATCGGCGACTTGAGCAGGTTACCCAGCATCAGCGCATGCACCGTGATGCCGTATTCCGCCAGATCCAGCGCTAACGACTGTGTCAGCCCCACGCCGCCAAACTTCGCCGCGCTGTAGCCGGAGTTATGCTTGCTGCCCACTTTGCCGGACTTCGAGTTGATCTGGATGATGCGGCCTTTGATGCCGTCACGGATCATCAGGCGCGAGAACTCTCTGGCGCACAGGAAGTAGCCCACCAGGTTCACCTGCAGCGAACGATCAAAATCCCCCAGCGCGAAATCGCCAATAAACGCCGCTTTGGCGATGCCCGCGCTGTAAACCAGCAGGTCAACCTGGCCGAAAATCTCATCCACGCCGTGGGCCAGGGCGGTAACGCTTTGCTCGCTGGTGGCGTCAGAGCCAAATCCCCAGGCGGTGCCTGGCCCGTACTGTTCGTTTATCTCCTGCGCCACGCGGGCGGCTTTCTCACTTTGGATATCCACTACGGCGACTTTGTAGCCTTCCTGGGCCAGCCCATGGCAGAGAAACGCCCCAAGCGTTTGCCCTCCACCGATGACAACGGCAACCTGATTCATACTTCACTCCTTTTCTTTAAAGACAATGTTTATGCGACAAACTTCAGCCGACAGCCCGGCTCAATGCCCTGCGGCAGCGGGCCGTTGACGTGAACGGTGCCCGGATATTCCGCCTGTGCCTCACCGTCGAAGCGCAGGGTGATGTGCCCCAGCTCCTGCAAATTCTGCTGCGCGACGTCCCCGACGGCGGTCACGGCATAATGCTGGCCGTTAAGTTCAAAACCGATGCCCGGTTTAAGCTTGCCGGTGAGTTCGCCGTGGCAGTGGATAAAGCAGTAATCCTGAATATCCGCCGGCGCGCCTTCCCGAAAGGTAATCAGCATGTTGTCTTCCAGCGCCTCACGAGCGCATCGACCAATGTGGGTGATGGTGGTCTGGTAAATGGTTTGCATGTTGCGCTTCCTTATTGATAGATGAAGCCGGACACCAGCCAGGCAATAAGCACGGTGGGCGCGCCCGTCAGAAAACGCCCGACCAGCACGGAAGGAACGCCGACGCGCACCGTGTCCTGCCTGGCTTCAGCCAGCGACAGGCCAACCGGAATAAAATCGCAGGCGGCCTGGGCATTAATCGCAAACAGCGCGGGCAGCGCCAGGTGAGGAGGGATATGCCCCTGACCAATCTGCACGCCAATCAACACGCCGATGACCTGCGCGATGACTGCGCCCGGGCCGAGGAAAGGTGAAAGCAGGGGAAACGAACAAATCAGGGCGAGGGTAATCAGGCCGACAGGATTGTTGGCCAGCGGAGCCAGGCCATGCGCAATCCAGTCGCCCAGCCCGGAAGCCATGATGATGCCAATCAGCGCCGAAACGAACGCCATAAAAGGCAGTATCGTTTTCAGAACCGTATCGATAGTGTCGCGCCCGGCCTGGAACAGCACGGCGACGGCGGAGCCCATTCCCATGCCCACTTTTGCCAGCAGGCCGTCGCTTTGTTCGGTAATTTTTTTGCTGGTGTCGTAGTCGCGTGCCGGGGCTTTTTTCAGCCCGGCCTGCGGCTCGCCCTGGGCCCAGGCGATGTTTTCTTCCCTGACGCCTGAGACATAAATATCCTCCACGATGTATTGCGCCATTGGCCCGGATTTCCCGGTCGCATGGATATTTATCGTCGGAATGCGCCGTTTAGGGTAGAGCCCGCAGCGCAGCGTGCCGCCGCAGTCGATGATGGCCATGGCAATCTCGGCTTCCGGAGGCTCGCCGTCTTTAAAACCGTCTACTGCCTCGCAGCCGGTCATTTCACTGAGCTTATCCACTATTGCTGGGCGCGTCCCCGCGGTGATGTATACGATCTTCTTGCTCGGGTCGACCGGGATAATCAACGGGCCGCCCCATCCGCCCTGGCCTTTTTCAATACGAATGCTTTGAGTCATGATTTTTCCTTAGAGACGTACCTGACGTTCCAGCTCGATACCCATTTTTTTCTCGAAAATGGAGGTGGTGAGATCGGTTATCCAGCCGCGGAAGAAGTTGGTGACCAGCCCGACCAGCAGATAGCTCACCGCGAGCGGCGCCAGCGGCAGGCCCAGCGTCGTCAACCCGCTGGCTATCCCGAGATAAACAAACAGCTCGCCGGGGTTGATGTGGGGAAATAAACCGTTCATCGAATGGCAGCTATACGATGCGGCGGCGTAATAGCTCGGTTTGTACTTCTCAGGCATGAAGCGGCCAAGGCTGAGCGTCATCGGATTGCAAAACACGAAGGTGCCGATGCAGGGCAGCAAGAGGTAACGCGATACGGGGTTGCCGGCGCAGCGTTGCGCCATGCGTTCAATGCGGTGCTGGCCGATGAAGTTAATCAGCGCGTTCATTATCACCAGCAGGCTTATCAGCAGAGGAAGAATACCGGTCACCATGCCGGTAAAGACCTCCCCGCCTTTCTGAAACAGGCCAATAAACCATTCCGCCCCGTGGGTAATCATGTCGATCATTTTTAGCTCCTGTAGGGTTATGTGCTCACCGTTGATCCCGGCGATGGCTCATATTAATCATTTTGAAACCTGTAAATATGTTATTTAGATCTCATTGTGAAATATAAAACTATCGATTTGAAAGCTTTTGGGGTGTGAAAGAATCGGTGAAGCTTTTGCTTTGCTGACGGATGAGCGAAAAAGAGGTCGATTGAGGGTTCGTTTATCCCGAGGTGTAAAACAGAAATTTACAAGGTCGGCTCGGTAGATTATGTTATGTTATAACGAAACAATATTGGTGTCGGTATGTCCGCTGTTGCTCCCTCTTCCTTATTCAGCCTTTCCTGGCTGCTGCGCGTGGCCCTTGTGGCAGCGCTGATCCTCATACTTTGGGGCGCCATTCACTGGGCGGTTATCCTGCCATGATCGAATTGAAGAACCTTGAGCTGGGCTATTACGGCAATGTGGTGGTGTCGGCTATTAGCGGCCGATTTCAGCGGGGCAGCATGACCGCAGTCATCGGGGCTAACGGCTGCGGTAAATCGACGCTGTTAAAAACCTTAGCCGGGCTGCTGCCGCCGATTTCCGGTCGGGTAAACTTTCAGGACGATGCCCGGCCGCGTATCGCCTGGCTGCCGCAGCTGGGTGAAATGGACAGGCAGTTTCCCGCCACGGTTTATGACGTGGTTTGCATGGGAAGCTGGCCGGGGCGCGGGCTATTTTCTGGCCTGCGTCGTAAGCACCGTGAACGCGTGATGGAAGCTATTGAGCGCGTGGGCTTAACCGAGCATTACCTGCGTCCGATTGAGGTGCTCTCCGGGGGGCAGTTTCAGCGCATGCTGTTTGCCCGCCTGCTGGTTCAGGACGCGCCGCTGGTGTTGCTTGATGAGCCGTTCACCGGCGTGGATGCACAGACCAGCGAATTTTTGATGGAACTGATGTGCCAGATGCATCGGGATGGAAAGACGCTTATCAGCGTGCTGCATAACAACGAGCTGGTGCGTCGCCATTTTCCTGAAGTCTTGCTGCTCACGTCAGATGGTTACCAGTGGGGCAACGTCGACGAAGCCTTAGCGCAATACGCTTCCTTTCGCCCACGGCTGGTACAAACCGCATGATTTATCACCTCTTTATTGAGCCCTTTGTGGCCTACGGTTTTATGCGCCGGGCGCTGGTGGCCTGCCTGTCGCTTTCCCTGAGCACCGTTCCTCTTGGCATTTTTCTCCTGCTGCGGCGCATGAGCCTGGTGGGGGATGCGCTTTCTCACGCCATTTTGCCCGGCGTCGCCGTGGGCTATTTAGTGGCCGGTATGTCGCTGGTGGCGATGGGCGTCGGAGGGTTTGTCGCCGGCGTGCTGGTCGCTTTGCTTTCCGGCTGGGTGAGCGCGAGGACGCCGTTAAAAGAAGATGCCAGCTTTGCCGGATTCTACCTTGGTTCGCTGGCGCTCGGCGTGACGCTGATTTCTTTGCGCGGTTCAAGCGTTGACCTGCTGCATCTTCTATTTGGCTCGATTCTCGCCGTTGATGGCGAGGCCATTAAGTTTGTGGGCCTGATTGCGAGCGTGACGCTGATTGCGCTGGCGTTGCTCTATCGCGGGCTGGTGATGGAGTCGTTTGACCGCAGTTTTTTACAGGTCAACAACCGGCTGCTGCCGTCGCTGATCCACGGCACATTTCTGGCGCTGCTGGTGCTTAACCTGGTCGCCGGTTTTCAGATCCTCGGCACATTAATGTCCGTGGGCCTCATGATGCTGCCCGCCATTGCCGCGCGGTGCTGGGCTAAGACGCTGCCGGGGTCGATCGCGCTTGCCGTAGTGTGCGGCCTGATTTGCGCCTGGTTAGGGCTGGTGTGGTCTTTCTACGCCTCGTTACCCGCCGGGCCGGCCATCGTGCTTACGGCGAGCGTCGCATTCTTTATCTCAATACTTTTCGGACCGCGCAGCGTGCTTGCAGGGAGCCTGCTGCGTAGGAAATTGGCAATCATAAAGGGGGTTAAATGAAACGTTTAGGGATAGGTATTGCGCTGGCACTGGCGCTTTCCAGCCAGATGGCTGCGGCTAAAACGCTGAATGTGGTGGCAAGCTTTACCGTGCTGGCCGACATGGCTAAACAGGTTGGCGGTGAGCATGTGAAGGTCACCAGCCTGGTTGGGCCGGATGGCGACCCGCATAGCTTCGAGCCGTCGCCAAAAGACAGCGTGGCGCTGCGCAACGCGGATGTGGTGATTGTTAGCGGGCTAGGCATGGAAGGGTGGATGGATCGCCTGGTGACGGCATCCGGCTATAAAGGGAAAGTTATCGTCGCTTCGCAGGGGATCAATACCCGCAGTATGGAAGAGGACGGCAAATCTATTACTGACCCACATGCGTGGAACAGTGCGGCAAACGGGGCAACCTACGCGGAAAATATCACCGCGGCGCTGGTTGCAGCCGACCCACAGGATGCAGCGGCTATCCGCAAAAGCGGTGATGGCTATGCAGCACGCCTGAAGCAACTCGATAGCTGGGCGAAAAAACGCTTTGCGGATGTGCCTCAAACTCACCGTAAGGTGCTGACCAGCCACGATGCGTTCGGGTATTTCGGCGAAGCTTATGGCGTGACGTTCCTGGCGCCGGTGGGCTTTTCAACCGAAGCGCAGGCGAGTGCCAGCGATGTTGCTTCTCTGATTAAACAGCTGAAAGATGAACATATCTCCACCTACTTCATCGAAAATCAGACCGACCCACGCCTGGTGAAACAAATCGCAGGCGCAACAGGTGCGAAGCCTGGCGGTGAGCTTTATCCTGAGGCGCTTTCAGGCCCTGGCGGCCCGGCAAGCACCTACGAAATGGCGTTCAAGCACAACGTGAACACCATCGCCAACAGCATGAAATAGTCCTCTCCCTCCGGCCAGCTTTCGCTGGCCGTTTCAATTCTGGAACCTTTCCCGAGCATCCTGATGTAATCCCCTGCAACGCCCGTAAAATGCTATCGTGTTGGGTAATGATATGTCTACAATCGGAGCCAGCATGACAGACAGCGCATTGTTTGAGCTAAGCAAGCGGGTAGGGAATGCCCTCGGGCAGCTTGGGGCCACCGTGACCACCGCAGAGTCCTGTACCGGCGGCTGGATAGCGAAAGTCATTACCGACGTGTCGGGGAGTTCAGCCTGGTTTGAGCGGGGCTTTGTGACCTACAGTAATGAAGCCAAGCATCAGCTGATCGGCGTAAATACGCTGACGCTGGAGGCGTATGGCGCCGTCAGCGAAGGCGTGGTGCTTGAGATGGCGCAAGGCGCACTTGCCGCAGCGAAAGCTGATTATGCCGTGTCCGTCAGCGGTATTGCCGGGCCAGACGGTGGCAGTGATGAAAAACCGGTGGGTACCGTATGGTTTGGCTTTGCTGAAAAGCAGGGCCGAACGTCGGCAAAGATGCAGCGCTTTGACGGAGACCGGGATGCCGTTCGTCGGCAAGCGACGGAATATGCCCTGCAAAGCCTGTGGAATGATTTTCTAAAAAATAAACTTGATACTGTATGACTGTACAGTATAATTGCCTCAACGAAACAGTATTGAGAACGCGGGGTTGCGAATCATCGCATCACTCAGCATGACAGGAGTAGAAATGGCTATCGACGAAAACAAACAGAAGGCGTTAGCGGCAGCACTGGGCCAGATTGAAAAACAATTTGGTAAAGGCTCCATCATGCGCTTGGGTGAAGACCGTTCCATGGACGTGGAAACGATCTCTACCGGTTCACTTTCTCTGGACATCGCGCTGGGCGCAGGCGGCCTGCCAATGGGCCGTATCGTAGAAATCTACGGGCCTGAATCTTCCGGTAAAACGACGCTGACCCTGCAGGTTATTGCTGCCGCGCAGCGTAGCGGTAAAACCTGTGCGTTCATCGATGCCGAGCACGCGCTGGACCCGGTATACGCTAAGAAACTGGGCGTTGATATCGACAACCTGCTGTGTTCCCAGCCGGATACCGGTGAGCAGGCGCTGGAAATCTGTGACGCGCTGGCACGTTCCGGCGCGGTTGACGTCATCATCGTCGACTCCGTTGCGGCGCTGACGCCAAAAGCGGAAATCGAAGGCGAAATCGGCGACTCTCACATGGGCCTTGCGGCACGTATGATGAGCCAGGCGATGCGTAAGCTGGCGGGTAACCTGAAGCAGTCCAACACGCTGCTGATCTTCATCAACCAGATCCGTATGAAAATTGGCGTCATGTTCGGTAACCCGGAAACGACCACCGGCGGTAACGCGTTGAAATTCTACGCATCTGTCCGTCTCGACATTCGTCGTATCGGTGCGGTGAAAGATGGCGAAAACGTCGTCGGCAGCGAAACCCGCGTGAAGGTTGTGAAAAACAAAATTGCAGCGCCGTTTAAACAGGCTGAATTCCAGATCCTCTACGGCGAAGGCATCAACTTCTACGGTGAGCTGGTTGACCTGGGCGTGAAGCACAAGCTGATTGAAAAAGCGGGTGCCTGGTACAGCTACAACGGCGAAAAAATCGGTCAGGGTAAGGCAAACGCCAGCAACTTCCTGAAAGAGAACAAGCCGATGGCAGATGAGATTGAGAAGAAACTGCGCGAAATGCTGCTGAATAACCAGGACGGCACGCCAGACTTCACGGTAGATGACCACAACGAAAACGCGGTCGAAACCAACGAAGACTTCTAAGTAATACAAAGGGCCGCTAACGCGGCCCTTTGTGCTTTCTCCCACCCTGATATCGACCTGTGCCACACGACCCTATGCCCGATAACATCACCTCCCCCCGCCGTAGTCCCTTTGCCCGTCTTTTGGATAAGGCAACCCGTATTCTGGCCATGCGCGACCACAGCGAGCACGAACTGCGCCGTAAGCTGGCTACGCCTTCTGCCTTTGCGGCCAAATTTGCCAAAGAGGATGAGCCTGAGATAGCGCAGGAGGATATCGATAAGGTCATTGCGTGGTGTTATGAACATCGCTGGCTGGACGACGTCCAGTTTGCGTCACGCTTTATTGCCAGCCGTAGCCGTAAAGGTTACGGGCCACAGCGTATTCGCCAGGAGCTGAAGCAAAAGGGCATCGATCGGGCCATTGGCGAGTCGGCAATGATGGCCTGTGACATTGACTGGCAGCCGCTGGCGCGCGAGCTGGCCGAGCGAAAGTTTGGCACACCGCTGCCAACGGAGTGGCAGGCGAAGGCGAAAGTGCAGCGTTTTCTTCTCTATCGTGGCTTCTTTATGGAAGACATTCAGGAGATCTGGCGAAATTTTGCTGATTAGGGCCACACTGGATTTTACTTCCCACGCCAGAAAACTTATCTTATTCCCACTTTTTTCCAGGTAAGCTGGCCTGAGCCGTCCGCGTTACGGCCGTCATGGCAGGTTTACAACTCTTCGTTAGCTTGATTCCAGGATAATTATGAGCAAGAGCACCGCTGAGATCCGTCAGGCGTTTCTCGATTTTTTCCATAGTAAAGGCCACCAGGTTGTAGCGAGCAGCTCCCTGGTCCCGAACAACGATCCGACTTTGCTGTTTACCAATGCCGGGATGAACCAGTTCAAGGATGTCTTCCTGGGTCTCGACAAGCGTAATTATTCCCGCGCCACAACCTCTCAGCGTTGTGTTCGTGCAGGCGGCAAGCACAACGATCTGGAAAACGTCGGTTACACCGCACGTCACCATACCTTCTTCGAAATGCTGGGTAACTTCAGCTTTGGCGACTATTTCAAACACGATGCGATCAACTTTGCCTGGGAACTGCTGACCGGTGAAAACTGGTTCGCGCTGCCGAAAGAGCGCCTGTGGGTGACCGTCTACGAAACCGATGACGAAGCCTATGAAATCTGGGAAAAAGAAGTCGGTGTGCCGCGCGAGCGTATTATTCGCATTGGCGATAACAAAGGCGCAGCCTTTGCATCCGATAACTTCTGGCAGATGGGCGACACCGGTCCTTGCGGTCCGTGCACCGAGATTTTCTTCGATCATGGCGATCACATCTGGGGCGGCCCACCGGGCAGCCCTGAAGAAGACGGCGATCGCTATATTGAGATCTGGAACATCGTGTTCATGCAGTTTAACCGTCAGATTGACGGCACTATGCTGCCGCTGCCAAAACCATCGGTGGATACCGGTATGGGGCTGGAGCGTATTGCGGCCGTACTGCAGCACGTTAACTCCAACTACGATATCGACCTGTTCAAAAAGCTGATTCAGTCCGTAGCGGAAGTGACCGGCGCGACCGATCTGTCTAATAAATCCCTGCGCGTTATTGCGGACCATATCCGTTCCTGTGCGTTCCTGATTGCCGACGGCGTCACCCCTTCTAACGAAAACCGTGGCTACGTTCTGCGCCGCATCATTCGTCGCGCTATTCGTCACGGTAATATGCTGGGTGCGAAAGACACCTTCTTCTACAAGCTTGTTGGGCCGTTAGTCGAAGTGATGGGTTCTGCAGGCGAAGAGCTGGCAAAACAGCAGGCGCTGGTTGAGCAGGTTCTGAAAACCGAAGAAGAGCAGTTCGCTCGTACGCTGGAACGCGGCCTGGCGCTGCTGGACGACGAGCTGGCGAAGCTGAAGGGCGACACGCTGGATGGCGAAACCGCTTTCCGCCTGTATGACACCTACGGTTTCCCTGTGGATCTGACGGCTGACGTTTGCCGCGAGCGCAACATTAAAGTTGACGAGGCGGGCTTTGAAGCCGCAATGGAAGAACAGCGTCGTCGTGCGCGTGAGTCCAGCGGTTTTGGTGCAGACTACAACAGCATGATCCGTGTAGATTCTGCTTCTGAATTTAAAGGCTACGACAGCCTCGATCTGAATGCGAAAGTGACCGCGCTGTTCGTTGACGGCAAGTCCGTTGACCAGGTGACTGCGGGTCAGGATGCCGTCGTTGTGCTAAACGAAACGCCGTTCTACGGTGAGTCCGGCGGCCAGGTTGGTGACAAAGGTACCGTGAAAGGCAACGGCGTCGACTTCGCGGTCAACGACACCCAGAAATACGGCCAGGCGATTGGCCACCTGGGCAAGCTGGTTTCCGGCGTGCTGAAAGTGGGCGACAGCGTTGAGGCGAAAGTTGACGAAGCCCGTCGCGCTCGCATTCGCTTGAACCATTCCGCAACGCACCTTCTGCATGCTGCGCTGCGCCAGGTTCTGGGCACTCACGTTGCTCAGAAAGGTTCTCTGGTAAACGATAAAGGCCTGCGTTTCGACTTCTCTCATTTTGAAGCGATGAAGCCGGCTGAAATCCGCGCTGTAGAAGATATCGTCAACGCGCAAATTCGTCGTAACCTGCCTGTCGAAACCAAGGTTATGGATCTCGAAGCGGCGAAAGCGAAGGGCGCAATGGCGCTGTTCGGTGAGAAATATGATGACCACGTGCGCGTTCTGAGCATGGGGGACTTCTCCACCGAACTGTGTGGTGGTACTCACGCTTCTCGTACAGGTGACATCGGTCTGTTCCGCATCGTTGCGGAATCCGGTACGGCGGCTGGCGTGCGTCGTATTGAAGCTGTGACCGGCGAAGGCGCACTGGCTAATCTTCATGCGCAAAGCGACCAGCTGCACGACATTGCTCAACTGCTGAAAGGCGATAGTCAGAACCTGAACGAGAAAGTACGTTCGGTGCTGGAACGCACCCGCCAGTTGGAGAAAGAGCTGCAGCAGTTGAAAGAACAGCAGGCTTCGCAGGAGAGTGCAAACCTCTCCA
This sequence comes from Cedecea sp. P7760, assembly GCF_013386425.1. Lineage (NCBI taxonomy): Bacteria > Pseudomonadati > Pseudomonadota > Gammaproteobacteria > Enterobacterales > Enterobacteriaceae > Cedecea > Cedecea sp. P7760. Next base: position 138,944 of record NZ_JACARU010000006.1, read on the forward strand.
GCAAAGCGGTTGAAGTAAAAGGCGTTAAATTACTGGTAAGCGAGCTGAGCAACGTCGAACCTAAGATGTTGCGCACCATGGTCGATGACCTGAAAAATCAGCTCGGCTCCGCCGTGATTGTTCTGGCCACCGTGGCAGAAGGGAAAGTGTCTCTGATTGCTGGTGTCTCCAAAGATGTGACCGACCGCGTTAAGGCGGGGGAACTGGTGGGGATGGTTGCACAGCAGGTTGGCGGCAAAGGGGGCGGTCGTCCTGATATGGCTCAGGCCGGTGGTACAGATGCGGCGGCACTGCCGGGCGCACTGGCCGGTGTTGAAGCCTGGGTTACGGCAAAACTCTGAAAATAACTAAAAGTGTATTGCGCCATAACTGTTCTCAGTTATGGCGTACTAACATTTACACATTATCAATAATGATAAAGTCAGGTTGAAGTTGTGTATATCGGCTAAACTTAGATATAACAGAGTGTAATGCTATGACAGAGTCCGTTTTATCTATTTGTCATCCGCTACATTTTCGCGTTATATGATGGATAATGCCGGGATACAGAGAGACCCGACTCTTTTAATCTTTCAAGGAGCAAAGAATGTTAATTCTGACTCGTCGAGTTGGTGAGACCCTTATGATTGGGGATGAGGTGACCGTGACTGTGCTTGGGGTAAAAGGCAACCAGGTACGTATTGGTGTTAACGCCCCGAAAGAAGTCTCTGTGCACCGCGAAGAGATCTACCAACGTATCCAGGCTGAAAAATCCCAACAAACGAATTTCTAAAGATATCGCGTCTCGCTGGGCTACAGCGAGGCGCACCTCTCCTGCAGTTTCCTTTCTCTCTCCAGTTAATACTCCTTTTGCTTCGTTTATCGTCGGGCCGTTTCTGCACGCTTATCGCCGTTTGCCTGTTGATAAAACACTCTTTTTGTCTCCAAATTACGCTAATCGAGCGTGATTTGTGCAATCGATAGCGAGTCGGGAAAAATTGTTTGACTTATAAGTCCCAGAAAGTAATATGTGCGCCACGCAGCGACGAGAAGCTCTTATGAGTAACTCGAAGCACTCGAAAGAGGCGTGTGTGGTGAGGTGGCCGAGAGGCTGAAGGCGCTCCCCTGCTAAGGGAGTATGCGGTCAAAAGCTGCATCCGGGGTTCGAATCCCCGCCTCACCGCCATTTTGCATCCGTAGCTCAGCTGGATAGAGTACTCGGCTACGAACCGAGCGGTCGGAGGTTCGAATCCTCCCGGATGCACCATTTCCCCCCCGAGTCATTAGCAATGACAGTGTGACAGAGAAATAAATTTCTCCGCCAACACCAGGGAGGATAACGTTGCTTAGCAACGGCCCTTAGGGCGAGCAAACGGCGAATCATTTTCCCGAATGCACCATCTTCATCAGTGTTGCGGCATGATGAGTGACATTGATTCAGTAGTAAAAGCAGTAATCCCGATGCATCCGTAGCTCAGCTGGATAGAGTACTCGGCTACGAACCGAGCGGTCGGAGGTTCGAATCCTCCCGGATGCACCATTTTCTTCCCAGTCATCGGCGATGACGGTGTGACAGAGAAAGTTAATTTCTCCGCCAGCACCAGGGAGGATAACGTTGCTTCAGCAACGGCCCTTTAGGGCGAGCCTTCGGCGAGTCATCCTCCCGGATGCACCATCTTCTCCCGATTATCAAATGTTGATAATTGAGACGCGTAGTAAAGTAGTAATCCCGATGCATCCGTAGCTCAGCTGGATAGAGTACTCGGCTACGAACCGAGCGGTCGGAGGTTCGAATCCTCCCGGATGCACCATTTCTTCCCAGTCATCGGCGATGACGGTGTGACAGAGAAAGTTAATTTCTCCGCCAGCACCAGGGAGGATAACGTTGCTTCAGCAACGGCCCTTTAGGGCGAGCCTTCGGCGAGTCATCCTCCCGGATGCACCATCTTCTCCCGATTATCAAATGTTGATAATTGAGACGCGTAGTAAAAGCAGTAATCCCGATGCATCCGTAGCTCAGCTGGATAGAGTACTCGGCTACGAACCGAGCGGTCGGAGGTTCGAATCCTCCCGGATGCACCATTTTCTTCCCAGTCATCAGCGATGACGGTTTGACAGAGAAAGTTAATTTCTCCGCCAGCACCAGGGAGGATAACGTTGCTTCAGCAACGGCCCTTTAGGGCGAGCCTTCGGCGAGTCATCCTCCCGGATGCACCATTTTTCCCCGCACTTTTTAATCCCCTATTAGCACGTTTTCTCCAATTTTTAATACTCCTTTTTCGCAACACCCCCCGGACCACAGACAGCGACAATTTCAGCCATTTACGCTAAAGTAACGCCTCGACATTCAGCGAAGTGAGGGTGAGATGTACGACCGCTATGATGGTTTAATCTTTGATATGGACGGCACAATTCTCGATACGGAACCGACCCACCGTAAAGCCTGGCATGAAACCCTTGGCCGCTATGGTATGAGCTTCGACGAGCAGGCGATGGTTGCCCTGAACGGTGCGCCGAGTTGGAAAATTGCCGCCGCAATTATTGAAAGCCACAATGCCGATCTCGATCCCCACAGTCTTGCGGCCGAAAAAACTGCTGCTGTACGCGCGATACTGCTAGACACCGTGCGCCCGTTGCCGCTGATTGAAGTGGTAAAAGCCTGGCATGGCCGCCGGCCTATGTCAGTCGGTACAGGTAGCGAAAGCGATATCGCAGAGGCCCTGCTTAAACACCTGGGCCTTCGCCACTATTTTTCGGCGGTGGTGGCAGCAGATCATGTTAAACACCATAAGCCTGCACCTGATACCTTCTTACGCTGCGCCGAACTGATGGGCGTAACGCCGCAGAAGTGCGTTGTCTTTGAAGATGCCGATTTTGGCCTTCAGGCCGCGCGCAGTGCGGGAATGGATGCGGTGGACGTGCGCTTACTGTGAGCGACACGCTGTCGCTCCTCTCACTGTTCAGCAGCAGCTTCCTGAGCGCAACTCTGCTGCCGGGCAGCTCGGAAGCGGTGCTCGTGGCGCTTCTGGTCGCCGGTAGCGGTCCGGTATCGGTTCTTGTGATAATAGCAACAATCGGTAATAGCCTTGGCGGTATGACTAACGTTATTCTGGGGCGCTTTTTCCCGCAGCGTATACAATCGCGCTGGCAGGGGAAAGCGACCGACTGGTTGACTCGTTTTGGCCCAGCCACGCTGTTATTGAGCTGGATGCCGCTAATAGGCGATCTGTTGTGCCTTCTGGCCGGGTGGCTACGCCTGAGCTGGGGGCCGGTGATATTCTTTTTATGCCTTGGTAAAGCGCTACGCTACATCGTTGTCGCGGCTGCAACGGTACAAGGCATGGCGTGGTGGCACTAATTGCGTGGGATGAGTCTTCATCACCGGCGAAAACAATTATGCTTATTAAAATAAATTCGACAGGCGGGAGGTCAATTTGATCCCGGACGTATCACAGGCTTTGGCCTGGCTGGAAAAGCACCCTGAAGCAGTAAAAGGCATTTGCCGTGGTCTTGAGCGTGAAACGCTACGCGTGACGCCAAAAGGCGATTTAGCCACCACCGGGCATCCTGAAAGCCTTGGTTCAGCGTTTACTCATAAATGGATTACCACGGACTTCGCCGAAGCCCTCCTGGAATTTATTACCCCGGTTGATGGTGACATTGACCATATGCTCACCTTCCTGCGCGACGTTCATCGCCATACGGCGCGTGAGCTGGGCGAGGAGCGCATGTGGCCGCTGAGTATGCCGTGCTACATCGATGACGGTCAGAACATCGAGCTGGCTCAGTATGGCTCTTCTAACGCGGGCCGCTTTAAAACGCTCTACCGCGAAGGGTTGAAAAACCGCTATGGCGCGCTGATGCAGACCATTTCCGGCGTGCATTACAATTTCTCCCTGCCGATGGCTTTCTGGCAGGCAAAATGTGGCGTGCAGGACGCTGAAAGCGGCAAAGAGGCGATTTCTGCCGGCTACTTCCGCCTGATCCGCAACTATTACCGCTTTGGTTGGGTTATTCCTTACCTGTTCGGTGCTTCTCCGGCTATCTGCTCTTCGTTCCTGCAGGGCAAAGAGAGCGCTTTACCGTTTGAGAAAACCGAATGCGGCATGTATTACCTGCCGTATGCCACCTCGCTGCGTTTGAGCGACCTGGGCTACACCAACAAGTCGCAGAGCAATCTGGGTATTACCTTCAACGATCTAAACACCTATGTTGATGCGCTGAAGCGGGCGATTAAAACGCCGTCGGAAGAGTACGCTAAGATTGGTTTGATGAAGGACGGCAAGCATTTGCAGCTCAACACTAACGTGCTGCAAATTGAAAACGAACTCTATGCGCCGATTCGTCCAAAACGCGTGACGCGTGACGGTGAATCGCCGTCAGATGCGCTGCTGCGCGGCGGCATCGAGTATATCGAAGTGCGTTCGCTGGACATCAACCCGTTCTCGCCGATTGGCGTGGATGAGCAGCAGGTTCGCTTCCTCGATCTGTTTATGATTTGGTGCGTGCTGGCCGATGCGCCGGAGATGAGCAGCGACGAGCTGCTGTGTACCCGCACCAACTGGAACCGTGTGATTCTGGAAGGGCGTAAGCCTGGGCTGACTCTGGGCATTGGCTGTGAAACGGCGCAACATCCGCTGTCAAAAGTGGGTAAAGACCTGTTTGCTGACCTGCGCCGCGTGGCGGAAACGCTCGACGGCATGACCGACAGCCAGGAATACCAGCAGGTTTGCGACCAGCTGGTTGCCAGCTTCGACGATCCGGAATTAACGTATTCAGCGCGTATTTTGCGTTCTATGATTGATAACGGGATTGGCGGCACCGGCCTGGCTCTGGCCGAACAATACCGTCAGCAGTTGGTTCAGGAACCGTTGGAAATTTTAACAGCGGATGCGTTGCAGAAGGAGCATGATGCTTCATGGCAGCGTCAGCGGGATATCGAAGCGGCGGATACAGAGTCGTTTGATAGCTGGCTTGAGAAGAAGGCCTGACAAAAAAGAAAATGGCCACATACTTGTGGCCAAACATTCATCTCTGAATAACAGGGATGATGATAACAAATGCGCGTCTTTCACATACTCAGACTCGCGTGCGTAAAAATAGTTTCAATTATTTTAAAAAAAATCATTTTATCGGAGGTGACCAGATGCCGTTGTTGGATAGCTTCACAGTCGACCATACTCGTATGGGTGCGCCAGCCGTTCGTGTAGCCAAAACTATGCACACGCCACACGGTGACACTATTACGGTGTTTGACCTGCGCTTTTGTGTCCCGAACAAGGAAGTGATGCCGGAAAAAGGGATCCATACTCTGGAGCACCTGTTCGCCGGTTTTATGCGTGACCACCTGAACGGAAACGGTGTTGAGATTATCGACATCTCCCCGATGGGCTGCCGCACAGGGTTCTACATGAGCCTGATCGGTGTACCTGCAGAGCAGCGCGTGGCCGATGCCTGGAAAGCGGCAATGCAGGACGTGCTGAAGGTGAAAGAGCAGAACCAAATTCCTGAGCTGAACGTTTACCAGTGTGGGACGTATCAGATGCACTCTCTGCAGGAAGCGCAAGATATCGCGCGCCACATCATCGAGCATGACGTTAGCGTCAACAGCAACGATGAGCTGGCCCTGCCGAAAGAGAAGCTGCAGGAGCTGCACATCTAGCGGTGTGCCAACTGTAAAAAGGAGCCTTATGGCTCCTTTTTTTACGTCTGCGGTATGCTATCGTCATCTTTTTGCTCGCGAAATAAACTATGTCCACCAGCCTGCAATTCAGCTTTGCCACGCGCCCGCTGGTTCCGTTTGCCCATGACTATACTCATGGCGCAACGGAGCCCTGGCACAGTCATGACTGTGCGCAGCTATTGCATACGCTGAGCGGAGTGGTGCGAGTCGAAACCGAAAAAGGTATCTGGGTTGTTCCACCCGGACGTGGCGTCTGGCTGCCGGCGGGGACTCAGCACCGCCTGCAAATCACCGGCAACGTGGCGGCGCGCACGCTTTTTATCGATCCGTTCGCCCGGGCTGACTTACCCTCGGTGTGCCAGGTTGTGCAGATATCCACTTTACTGCGCGAGCTGATTATCACCTCTCTTCAACTGCCGGAGGCCTACGCCGCTGGCAGCCGGGCGGAGCGTATTTATGAGCTGATCCTCGATGAAATCAGAGTGATCGCCGTGCTGCCGTTCAACCTGCCTGAACCTCAGTCTCCCGGCCTGCTGGCTTTATGCCGACAGATTCAGGCTGAGCCCGGTAAACCGTGGACAAACGCGCTGGCCGCTGAGCGGCTGAACGTCAGTGAACGAACGCTGCTGCGCCATTTTCGCCAGCAAACGGGCCTGGCGTTTAGCGAATGGCTGCGTAGGGCAAGGCTGATGGAAGCCCTCAACCGCCTTGCCCTGGGGCAGTCCGTGCTGCGTGTTGCGCTGGATCTGGGCTATGAGAGCCACAGCGCCTTCAGCGCCATGTTCCGTCGGACGCTCGGCGTTTCACCGAGCGATTACTTTCTCTCTGATTAACCCGCTGGCAGCGCATTTAACAGCGCCTGCAGCGAAGCGCGTGAGACGTCGTTATCAATGCCGGTTCCCCAGCGGCTCATGCCTTGCTTAAAGGTACAGCGGATATAGGCTGCCGATCGGCTTTCGCTGTGTCTGCCTAACGTATGCTCATGATAATCCTCAATAGAAAGCGTCAGAGCAAAGCGAGACTTGATGGCGTCCGCAGCGGCGGAAAGCAAGCCGTTGCCCTTGCCTTGCAGAGTGATAACGCCGTCCTGCGTCTGAACGCGGGCCCACAGCTGGAGCGAGCCGTCGGCCTGGCTCTCCGTCCGGTAGTCCTGTAGCTGACGTGGCGCGGTTTGATGCGGGCCATAAAGCTCGCGGAACAGCTGCCACAGAGCGCTCAGCGTCATCTCGCTTCCTTCTCTGTCGGTCTGCGCCTGCACGTGACGGCTAAAGTCCTGCTGCAGCCCTCGCGGCAATACCAGGCCATGGTTTTGTTCCAGCATCCAGGCGGCACCGCTTTTCCCTGACTGACTGTTGACGCGGATCACTGCCTCATAACTACAGCCGATATCGTTCGGGTCGACCGGAAGATAGGGCATCTCCCACAAAGCTGAACTGGATTCCCCACGTGCGGTAAAACCTTTCTTGATGGCATCCTGATGCGAGCCGGAGAAGGCGGTAAACGCGAGTTTTCCGGCATAGGGATGACGAGGATGTACCGGCAGCTGATTACACTGCTCGACCAGCTCCACCACCTGCTTCATATCGCTGAAGTCCAGCTGCGGTGAGATCCCCTGGCTATAAAGGTTCATCGCCAGCGTGACCAGGCAGACGTTGCCGGTGCGCTCCCCGTTGCCGAACAGGCAGCCTTCAACCCGGTCTGCTCCGGCAAGAATGGCAAGCTCGGCGCTGGCGACGCCGCTGCCGCGATCGTTATGCGGATGCACGCTGATACAGACCGCATCGCGGCGGGAAAAGCGGCGGCAGAAATACTCAATCTGATCGGCATAGACGTTGGGCGTGTTCACCTCCACGGTAGCGGGCAGATTGATAATCATTGGGCGCTCGGGCGAGGGCTCCCAGACGTCTGCCACCGCCTCACAGATTTGCAGGGCAAACTCCGGTTCGGTAAAGCAAAAGGTTTCCGGGGAATATTCATATCGCCAGCGCGTCTGTGGATTTGCCTCGCACAGCGCTCGCACCTGGCGAGTGGCGGTCACCGCCAGCTGAATAATCTCTTCTTTACTCTGACGGAACACCAGCTTTCGGAACAGCGGCGCCGTGGCGTTGTAAAGGTGCACAGTCGCGCTGTGGGCACCTTCAAGCGAAGCAAAGGTACGCTCAATAAGGTCGCTGCGCGCCTGGGTCAGCACCTGGATGGTTACGTCTTCGGGAATACGATTTTCTTCAATCAGTTGACGCACAAACTGAAAGTCGGTTTCTGAGGCGGAAGGGAAGGCGACCTCTATCTCTTTAAAACCGCACTTCAGCAGCAAATCCCAGAAGCGCAGCTTGCGGGCTGCGTCCATCGGTTCGGCCAGGGCCTGGTTGCCATCGCGCAGGTCGGTGGAAAGCCAGCGGGGAGCCTGCGTCAGGGTTTTGTCCGGCCACTGGCGGTCTGCTAATTGAATCGGCGCGTGGGCGAGGTATTTTTGCGATGGGTTGGTCAGCATCAGGATCCTCCAGGTCGTGTGGTCTGTTTATCCTGGAGAAGAACGACGTTTGATACTGGCGCAAAGCTGACAACCTGTATGGCGAAACCGCCAGGTTCGGGCAAAGAAAAAGGAGCCCGAAGGCTCCTTTATAAAGTGCACTAGTGCGCGCCACCGCCTCCGCCGCCCGCCCCGAAAGGCGGCCTGGCAAACCACACCAGACCAAGCAGCAGAATAAATACCCCTGCCGAGAACCAGAAAATCTCGTTGGCGGAGATGATCAGCCCCTGGTTGGTTATCTGCTGGGCGATGTAGCCGGAAGCCTGCTGCTGCGTCATACCTAAGCCCTGAAGCTGGTTGTAGGTTTCAACCGAGTTCGGGTTAAACGGCGTGATCGACTCCGTCAGCTGCGCATGGTGCAGCGACTCGCGGTTCGTCCACAGCGTGGTCGTTATCGAGGTGCCAATCGAACCCGCCAATGTACGGGTAAAGTTCGACAGGCTCGACGCCGCGGCAAGACGCTCCGGCGGCAGCCCAGAGAGGGTAATTGTGGTCAGCGGCATGAAGAAGCACGCTACCGCAAAGCCCTGAATAAACTGCGGCCATGCCGACGCGGCAAAGTCCATCCCCGGTTCAAAGGTATACGCACGCCAGTAGAAGCACACCGCATACATAATGAAGCTGAAGGTGACCAGGCGACGCATGTCGAGCTTATGCGCGAAGCGGCCGATAATCGGCGACAGCAGCACCGGGATTATCCCTACCGGCGCGGACGCAAGCCCGGCCCAGGTCGCGGTATAGCCGTACACTTCCTGCAAGAGCTGCGGCAAGAGCACAATCGCGCCGAAATAGAGCATGTAGGCGAGACTGATACACAGGCAGCCGATGGTAAAGTTTCTCGACTTAAACAGCGACAGGTCGACTATCGGGTTGTCGTCAGTGAGTTCCCACACAATCAGGAAGCTGATAGTGACCACCGCCACGACCGTCAGCACGATGATTTCCGTCGAGTTGAACCAGTCCAGCTCTTTACCGCGGTCGAGCATGATCTGCAGGCTACCAATCCCCAATACCAGCAACGCCAGCCCAATGCCGTCAATGCGGCGCTGCTCGGTGCGGGTTTCGCGGCCTCGCAGGGCCTGCAGGCCCATCAGTACCACGACAATGCCGATCGGCACGTTGATGAAGAAGATCCAGCCCCAGTGGTAGTTATCGCTGATATAGCCGCCCAGAATTGGGCCGCAAATCGGCGCGACGATAACCGTCATTGACCACAGCGCCAGCGCAATGCTGCGTTTGGCGGGAGGATAGTTGCTCAGCAACAGGCTCTGCGACAGCGGGATCAGCGGCCCGGCAACAATCCCCTGAATCACGCGGAAGAAGATAAGCATCGTCAGGCTGTTCGACATGCCGCACGCCCAGGAGGCAATAGCGAACAGCACGGTCGACCACAGGAACAGCTTCACTTCACCGAAGCGTTTTGCCAGCCAGCCGGTTATCGGGATTGAAATGGCGTTGGCCACCCCAAATGAGGTGATAACCCACGTGCCCTGGCTCAGGGATGAGCCCAGGTTACCGGCAATGGTCGGGATAGCCACGTTAGCGATGGTGGAGTCCAGCACCTGCATAAAGGTCGCCAGCGACAGGGCGATGGTCATAATGACCAGTTGGGCCCCTTCTAGCGGTTTTTGTTGTGCCATACGCCCTCCGCTCTATTAACCCGCATTGGCCTGAATAATCTGGTCAATAAGCTGGTTAGCTGGCGCCAGATTCAGCTCACGCGCGTTACTTTCGTACGCTGGCGTGCTGCGGGTCTGGGATGACAGCACGCTCCCGTCGCGGTTGCTGGTATCGACGTTCACCAGCGTGGACAGACCGATGCGCAGCGGATGCTGTTCAATCTGTTTGGCGTCGAGTTCGATACGAACCGGCAGGCGTTGAACCACTTTGATCCAGTTCCCGGTGGCGTTCTGCGCTGGCAGCAGCGAGAAGGCGCTGCCGGTGCCCATATCCAGGCCGACAACTTTACCGGTGTACTTCACTTCGTCGCCGTAGATATCACTGATGACGGTGGCAGGCTGGCCGATGCGCATATGTGCCAGCTGGGTTTCTTTAAAGTTAGCGTCCACCCACAATCCGCTGGCCGGCACGATGGCCATCAGCGGCGTGGACGGGCTGATTTGGGCGCCAACCTGCACGGCCCGGCGAGAAACATAGCCGGTCATTGGGCTGACGATTTTAGTCCGCTGCAGCGCCATCCAGCTGTTGCGAACTTCGGTGGCCGCCTGCTGAACGGCAGGCTGTTCTTCCAGCTTAGTGCCGAGGATCATCGCCTGGTTAGCATTGTATTGCTGAACGGCAACGTCCAGCTGAGCCTGAGCGCTGGTCACCGCATCACGGGCGTGCTGCAATTCTTCGCGGCCAATCAGGTTGGCGCTGCCCAGCGGAATACGGCGGTTCAGGTCGGTTTGTGCCTGAGCCAGCGCGGTTTTCTGCAGTTCGATGTTCGCCTGATACTGCTTGCTGTTGATCATCAACTGGCGAGTCTGGCGCACGCTTGAGGCCAGCTGAGTTTTTGCTTTCTCAAACGCCTGCTCGGCATCGGCACCGTCGAGGCTGACCAGTACATCACCCTGTTTTACAAAATCGGTATTGTCTGCCCAGACTTTGGTCACGCTACCGGAGACCTGGGCCATGATCTGCACCTGATTTCCTGCGACATAAGCATCATCGGTCTCTTCAAAGTGACGCAGCACCAAAAACCAATAGATTCCATATGCCACAGCAATAATGACAAAGAGCAAGGTCAACAAGATCAGGGCACTCTTACGTTTGCCTTTCTTGTTAGCCGGTTGCTGCGGGGCTTGAGTCTCCGCATTTGCGCTCATGCTAATCTCCACCTGTTTATTATTATTTCCGGTCAGCTGAGCCGACCTGTTAGACCTGACAGGCCAGCAAGGAGATTGCTGGCCTGAGAGTAGTTGTGACATCGGATTGTAGTCGGACGTGCAGACGGTGACAGCTTAGCTCAGCGCTTCAAGGATCACTTTGTCCTCTTCCATCTGGTCGAGGCGGTTGAGCAGCTTACGGGTGATCATTTCCAGCTGCTCTTTTTCGCCGGCGTCGAGCGCGGACCACAGCTGATGCAGGCAGTTATGCTGCGGCGGCAGCACCTGGCGCAGGAATTCGTGACCTTTTTCGGTCAAATGCAGATGCAGGCAGCGGCGATCGTTATCGCTTTCACGGCGTTCGATCCAGCCGCGTTTTTCCAGCTCATCGGCGATACGGGTCGCGTTGGTGCGGGATGAACCCAGCGCGCAGCTAAGCTCAGAAGGCTGAATGCTGTGATTTTCCTGGGACTCAAGGGTAATGAGTGCCATGAATAAGGTCTCGTTGATCCCTTGCGCCTTCAGCATCTTATTGCGGTTTTCCAGCAGTTTACCCTGCATGTGCATACAAAGACGCGTCAACAGAACCTCCTGGTACGGGAACTCCTGATAACGTTTGGCGCGGAACTTCAGCATTTGTTCTATGGGCGTGAACGAACTATCCATTTTGGCATAACCTCATTAGTTTCAGCCGATATAGTAACGATGGTGACAAATAAAGTAAATGCATTATTTATACGTTTATATGCGCTTGTATACGTTTATATACGTTTGGTTGTTGCCACCATCGGCGTAAACCACGCTAAGCCATAGCCCAGAGCGCTAAGCAGCGTGGGGGAAGAAAATGGGTTTCGAGTAGGGTAACGACGTTTAACGGCATCGAAGCCGGAGGCTGATGCCTTGAGGACAGGAGAAATGGCGATGGAAAAGCTGCTTTTCAGTCTGACGAACAGTTTCGCCCTGTGGCGATTGTCGGCTGAAACAGTTGCGGGTCTATCCATATACGGTGTTAATAAATAACCTGCGTTAATGTCACTCGAATTAGTAAACGGGGACAACCTTAACAGACTGTCCCCGTCATTACATCTTCAATTTCCCTTACGGGCAGTGGCGATATCGAGCTAATCGGCCTGCCGCTGGTATCCGCGCCACCACACTACCAAATTTAGTAGGGCGACGCTGGCGCCGGCGATACACACGCCATTCCAGCCCGCATGTTGGTAAGCACTCGCTGAAATCAAAGAGCCCGCCGCGCCGCCGATGAAATAGCTGGTCATGTAGCCGGCGGTCAGTCGGTTACGCGCTTCCGGCATCATGCGGTAAATCAGACTCTGGTTGGTGATGTGAACGCCCTGCACGGTCAGGTCCAGCACCAAAATACCAATAATCAACGCGATGGCCGAGAACTGACCGAAGGCGATCGCGACCCACGAGAGCAGCAGCAGCAGCAGGCCAATGGTGGTGGTGTGGTGTCCTTTGCCCTTATCGACCAACCCGCCAGCTGGGCGAGCACCGAGCGCGCCTGCGGCGCCAGCCAGACCGAACAGGCCGATAACGCCTTCGGAATAGTTAAACGGCGGCGAGGCCAGCAGGAACGCCATTGAGGTCCAGAGAATACTGAAGTTGGCGAAGGTCAGGCAGCCCAGCAGGGCGCGGGTGCGCAGCAGGCTATTTTTGATAAACAGACTGAAGATAGAGCTCAGCAGCTGCGGATAGTTGAGGTGGCTGTCCTGCTTCACCTGCGGCAATCCGCGCCACAGGGCGAGCGCCATCAGCGCCATCAGCACGCTGGCAACCCAGTAAACGGTGCGCCAGCCGCCAAGGCTTGCCAGCAAACCGGCCACGGTACGCGCCAGCAGGATCCCAAGCAGCAGCCCGCTCATAATCGTCCCGACAACTTTTCCGCGTTTTTCCGGTGCCGCGAGCGTGGCGGCAAACGGCACGAGAATTTGTGCCACCACGGAGAAAAGTCCGGTCAGCGCGGTGCCCAGAATCATCATCCACAGGGACTGGCTGGTGGCGGTGATCAGCATCCCGCCTGCCGCCAGCAGCGTCATAAAGACGATAAGCCCACGACGCTCAAACATGTCGCCAAGCGGAACCAGCAGCAACAGCCCGGCCGCATAGCCAAGCTGTGCCGTTGTGACGATGAAACCTGCCTGGTTTACCGAGAGTGAGAAGGCGTTTGCGATGGTATCGAGCAGCGGCTGCGCATAGTAGTTGCTGGCCACCGCGAGGCCGGTCGCGACGGACATCAGGCCGATCAGCGCCGGGCTGAGTCCGTGAGTATTGTTTTTCATTATTATCTTCAACTTGCCAAAGAGAGGTCTGAATAATAGCGAAAAATTATGTCAGCAGTAGGGAAGGTGGGTGTCGGATCGTGCGGTTATTGACCCTCACCCCAGCCCTCTCCCTGGAAGGGAGAGGGAGAAATAAAGGGAGGTGAGGGGAGATTTATTTCGCTGCCAGCGCCTCTTTCACCCAGCCGTCAAACTGCGCCTGGTGCGCTTTGATCCAACCGTCCACGTGGCCGTTAACATCGGCTTCGGAAGACTTGCCGTTATGCATCATCGCGTTCTGAGCATTAATGTCCGCCAGCGGCAGCTTCATGAGGGCAAACAGCTTCGCGGCCTGCGGGTTCTTCTCGGCCCATGCCTTGTTGGCGACAATGTGCATGGTGCTCACCGGGAAGCCGTAGTTCGCGCCGTTAGGCAGTTTGGTATCGATATCTTTCTGCACGCCCGGCAGGGAAGAGAACGGCACCTGCAGCCAGACCACGTCTTTACCTGGCTTCAGCACATCGCTTACCCAATAGGGGGTCCAGGTGTAGTACAGAACCGGCTTGCCTTCTTTAAAGCGAGCGATAGTGTCGGCCATCATTGCCGAGTAGTTGCCGTGGTTGACGGTAACGGTGTTCGCCAGCTTGTAGGCTTCATTCTGGTGATTAATCACCGCCTCACAGCCCCAGCCAGGCGTACAGCCCATCATGTCGGCTTTGCCGTCGCCGTTGCTGTCGAACAGTTTGGCGATTTTCGGGTCTTTTAGCTGCTCAATATTGGTGATGTGGTACTGGTCAGCGGTTTTCTTGTCGATGAGGTAACCCTGAGCCGCGCCGGTCACGAAGGTGCCTTCGCGGTAGAATTTCTTGTCACCGCCTGCGGCGGCGTACATATCATCATGCAGCGACCGCCAGTTAACGGCGGTAAAGGTGGCGTCGCCGGCGGCGATAGAGGTGTAGCCGACGTTATAGTCCACTTCACTTGGCTTATTCACGGTGTAGCCCATTTTTTCCAGCGCGCGGCTCACCAGCAGCGTCTGGAAGCTCTCCTCAGAGATGGTGCTCTGTATCGGCTGAACGGTGATGCCTTTGCCCGGCAAGTCTGCCGCAAAAGCGCTGGTGGAAACGAGTGTCGCAAGAGCTGTGGCTAAAATAGCGTTGTGTCGCATCGTTATTCCTTTTTAATGGTGATGGGGCGAGGGGCGACCCGAGGCCGCCGCCAGGCTTATTTAATGAAGGGACGAGTCAGGAGACCCAGCGGGCCGGTGGTGTACCAGCGGCGGTTGCCACGGGAGCGGGAGTCGCGCCCTATAGACTGGGTCAGGCGGTCGAGAATAATGGCAAGGATAACAATCCCCACGCCACCGACCGTTGCCAGGCCCATATCGAGACGGCCAATACCGCGCAGAACCATTTGACCCAGGCCGCCAACGGCGATCATCGAGGCGATAACCACCATCGACAGCGCCAGCATCAGCGTCTGGTTAACCCCGGCCATAATGGTCGGCATTGCCAGCGGGAGCTGGACTTTGAACAGCATCTGGCGCGGGCTGGCGCCGAACGAACGGGTGGCCTCGACCAAATCTGCCGGCACCTGCTTAATCCCGAGGATAGTCAGGCGCACAATCGGCGGCAGGGCGAAGATAATCGTCACCACCACGCCCGGCACGTTACCGATGCCGAACAGCATCACGATAGGCACCAGGTAAACGAACGCCGGGGTGGTCTGCATCGCATCCAGCAGCGGGCGAATAATCTTCGCCGCCCGTTCGCTACGCGCCAGCCAGATCCCAAGCGGCAGGCCGATGACCATACAGAACAGCAGGGCGGTAAGCACCAGCGCCAGGGTAACCATCGCCTGAGACCACGCGCCAATCGCGCCAATGGCAATCAGGGAAATCAGCGTCGCGACGCCCATCCCGAGGCTGGACATCTGCCAGGCGATCAGCGCGAAGACGATAATCGCCACCGGCGCAGGCATACCTAACAGCAGCTGCTGGAAGCCGCTAAGAATGTAATCCACCGGCACGCGAATGCCCTGGAACACAGGGCGGAAGTGGGTCACCACCCAGTCGATCCCCTGCGTCACCCAACTGTCGAGCGGGATCAGCGTTTTGTGGAACGGATCGAGAATATTAAAATGCTCTGGTGCCGCTGCCGGTGCGGAGTTCAGCCAGTCGGCACCCCCGCTGGTGGCTGCATCCGACGCCGGAGCGCCCCATGCGTCTGCAGAGCTTGCGGCCTGATTGGTTGCGGCGTCGGTCGCCGCGCTGCCGTTATCCCATGGATTAGTTGCGTCACTCATTGATTTGCCCCCTCACGATCTAATGCCTGAAGCAGCACCCCTTTTGAGATGATGCCCACGTACTGCCCCTCTTCACTGACTACCGGCACCGCGCACGGGGCCTGGCCGACATGAGAGAGCAGATCGCTCAGTGAGGTTTCGGCGGAAACCGCCTCCGGGGAAGCCAGGTACGCATTGTCCAGACCCTCGCCCGCAGCCAGTGCCGCTTTCAGCGAATCGGTAGAGACGATACCGAGGAATTTCTGCCCACGTTCAATGACATAGCCATATTCGCGGTCATCATCCTGCAGCAGCTTAAGCGCCGAGCGTGGCCCAAAGCCTGTGGTTTTACGCAGCAGGCCAGCCGGGCTACGGCGGGCAATATCTTTGGCGCTAAAGACCTGGCTGATGTCCACGCCGCGGAAGAAGGTGCGCACATAGTCGTTAGCCGGATTATTCAGAATTTCATCCGGTGTGCCGACCTGCACCACTTCACCGCCCTGCATAATGGCAATGCGGTCGCCAATGCGCATGGCTTCATCGAGATCGTGGGAAATAAAAACGATAGTGCGCTGGTGTTTCGCCTGCAGCTTAATTAATTCGTCCTGCATTTCAGTTCGAATTAGCGGATCGAGTGCCGAAAAGGCTTCATCCATCAGTAATATATCGGGATTAATAGCCAGCGCGCGGGCTAAACCAACACGCTGGCGCATGCCGCCGGAAAGCTCATCGGGATACGCGTTCGCGTAATTCTCCAGCCCGACCTGACGCAGGGCATCCAGCGCTTTTTCCTGGCGTTCTTTGACCGGCATTCCGGCGAGTTCCATGCCGAATGCGGTATTATTTAATACCGTCATATGTGGCATCAGAGCAAATGACTGGAAGACCATTGAGATCTTATTTTTGCGCACCTCACGGAGTTCAGATTCCGATATTTTGGCAATGTCGATGCCGTCAATCAGTACCTGTCCGCGGGTGGGTTCAATCAGGCGATTGAGAAGGCGAACCATGGTGGATTTCCCTGAACCGGATAACCCCATGATGACAAAAATCTCGCCTTCTTCAATGGCCAGACTGGCGTCTTTTACGCCAAGCGACAGACCCGTTTTTTCCAGTAATTCACTCTTGGAAATGCCTTTCTCTATGTATTTGAATGCGCGCTGTGGATGTTCGCCAAATACCTTATATAAATTCTTCACTTCTAATTTAATTGCCATGCAATATACGGCTTCCTGTATTTGATTTATTTATAGATGTTTCCTGGTGGAAATATTGACCTGTATATACCCTAACATACTAAGAATCTGAGGCAACCCTCGGTTTTGTGATATGAAAATATCTATCCCTTGAATATGGGAGAAATTTCCCATGAACGCTGGGCTGAGCGTGGATTAATGTGGTGAGATATTTTTTGTCAATGTGGGGAATATTCAGCCTGAATGGGATGCATTCAGGCTGAAATGACGGGAATATTACGGTTTTGATATTAAGTTTATAACGGCGGTTTTATTTCGATTTAGCAGCCATTTTGCCTTGTCCTGGAAGGTATTATTTTCCCGCCAGGCATGTGCGGCAGTGACAATATTTTCCAGCGCTTCATCAGGTTTGAACGGCTCCATATTGGGGTAGGGCCACGGAGTCTGGCTATCGACAAACCCGGCGATATACAGGTAGCCATTTTGCAGGCTGTGCTCGCCGCTTTTCGCCTGCCAGACGTTGACCCCAACCTTTTCACCCAACAGCCCTAACGGGTTCCAGGCATCCAGAATAAAGTTGCTGTAATGCCAGGAACGCGTGCGCTCAATTTCCGTCACCGGCACGCCTTTGGCGTCAAACTGAACCGGAATGCGCTGAGTGGCAGAAATCAAACGCTGTTTTGCCGCGTCTTTATCCCCCAGCCACAGGGCAATCGCGGCGGCCTGAACGTCATACCAGGTGCCGTGGTTATTTTCAGCGGCGGCCTCTTTCCTGCCGTTTTCGCTGGTGGTCAGCCACTGATAATAATCGCGATACCATTGCCTGAGCCCGTTCCAGGTTTTTTCGTCCAGCTGGCCGCCGTCGTGCAGCAGTTCAATGGCGTCGATCAGCCGCACAAAGCCACGCCCGTCGAGAATGCCGGTACCGCGCACGCCTTTTCGCCCCGGAATGCTCTGGGCGTTAGCGAGATTCGGCGTCATCCGGGTTTCCGGCGTGATAAACCAGTTCACCAGCTGCTGGCGGGCTTTTGCCGCATACGCCGCGTTGCCGGAAAGCTGCCAGGCCAGCGCCAGATTCCAGACGTCGTTGGTCATGCCGTTTAGCCGGGCTTTGTCGCTTTGCTTGCCGACTGCAGCAGGGTTTATCTGGCCATCTTTTCGCACCCACGGCAGGCCGGCGGGGGCTTTTGGGTCAGGCCACCAGTAGTCCGAAAAGCTGTAATATTCATGAGGATCGCCCGCCGGAGATCCGGGGCTTTTTTGGGTGATGCTGTAGAGCGGATGAATAAGCGCCTGGTCGGCTTTATGTTTGAGGGCTTGCCAGGCGGGCATCAGAACCGGGTTTTGCTGGCTGATTTCTTGCTTACTGTGCGCCAGCTGTGCCATATCCAGCAGCAGCGGCGCGCTAAAGGCTAACGGTGCGCTGCCGCAAAGCAGCGCGAAAAGAGAACAACGAAATAACGACATAGGCCACCTCGCAAAAATGCTCAGCGGCCAGACTACTAGAAATCCCAGTCCTCGTCCTCGGTTTCCACCGCTTTGCCCATCACGTAAGAAGAGCCCGAGCCGGAGAAGAAATCATGGTTCTCATCGGCATTCGGCGACAGCGCGGCGAGGATGGCCGGGTTAACTTCCGCCATTTCAGCCGGGAACAGCGCCTGGTAACCCAGGTTCATCAGCGCCTTGTTGGCGTTGTAGCTCAGAAATGCTTTCACCTCGTCTTCCCAGCCCAGCTCGCGGTAGAGCGTTTCGCTGTACGCCAGCTCGTTATCGTAGAGATCCATCAGCAAATCGAGGGCAAAATTTTGCAGCTCGGTCTGGCGTTCCACACTCTGCTGGGCCAGCGCTTTCTGGTACTTATAGCCGATGTAATAGCCGTGTACCGCCTCGTCGCGAATGATGAGCCGGATGAGATCGGCAGTATTAGTCAGCTTGCCACGGCTGGAGTAATACATCGGCAGCCAGAAGCCGGAGTAAAACAGGAAGGATTCGAGGAACACGCTGGCAATCTTCTTTTTCAGCGGATCGTTGTCCCGGTAATGGCCCAGAATAATCGCGGCTTTACGCTGCAGGGCGTCGTTTTGCTCGCTCCAGTCGTAGGCGGCGTCCACGTCTTTGGTCTGGCAGAGCGTGGAAAATATCGAACTGTAGGAGCGGGCGTGCACCGCTTCCATAAAGCTGATATTCGACATTACCGCCTCTTCGTGTGGGGTCAGTGAATCGGCCATTAGCGCGGGGGCGCCTACGGTATTCTGAATCGTGTCCAGCAGCGTCAGCCCGGTAAACACACGGATAACGAGCTGCTGCTCCTGGTCGCTGAGCGATTGCCAGGCAGGAATGTCGTTAGAGAGCGGCACCTTCTCCGGCAGCCAGAAGTTGCTGGTCAGGCGGTTCCAGACCTCGAGGTCTTTCTCGTCTTCGATTTTGTTCCAGTTGATGGCGCTTACGCGCGTCAGTTGCGTCATTTTCTTTCCTTGTACTTTCGCATGGTGCTTCGCGTTATAGCGCGCAGGACACGCAGCCCTGCACCTCGGTGCCTTCCAGCGCCAGCTGACGCAGACGAATGTAATAGAGCGTCTTAATGCCTTTCTTCCAGGCATAAATTTGCGCTTTATTAATGTCGCGGGTGGTGGCGGTATCGCGGAAGAACAGCGTCAGCGAAAGCCCCTGGTCAACGTGTCGGGTGGCCTCAGCGTAGGTGTCGATGATTTTTTCCGGGCCGATGTCGTAGGCGTCCTGATAAAACTCAAGATTGTCGTTGGTCATAAACGGCGCGGGGTAGTACACGCGTCCGGTTTTGCCCTCTTTACGGATCTCAATCCTGGACACAATCGGGTGAATGCTCGAGGTTGCGTGGTTGATATAAGAGATAGATCCCGTCGGCGGGATAGCCTGCAGGTTCTGGTTGTACAGGCCGTATTCGCGCACGTCGTCGCAGAGCTGCTGCCATTGCTCACGCCCCGGAATGGCGATGCCCGCCTGGGCAAATAACGCACGGACTTTCTCCGTTTTCGGCTCCCACACCTGCTCCAGGTACTGGCGGAAGTATTCGCCGCAGGCATAGCGCGATTGTTCAAAGCCTGCAAAACGCTGGTTCCGCTCACGGGCTAATGCGTTGGAAGCACGAAGCGCGTGCCAGGTGATGGTGTAAAAATAGATATTGGTGAAATCCAGCCCTTCAGGAGAGCCATAGGCGATGCCTTCGCGCGCCAGATAGCCGTGGAGGTTCATTTGCCCCAGGCCAATGGCATGGGAGGCGGCGTTACCCACCTCAACCGACGGCACCGAGCGAATGTGGCTCATGTCCGACACCGCCGTCAGGCCGCGAATGGCCGTGTCTATCGTGCGGCCAAAATCCGGTGAGTCCATGGTATGGGCGATGTTCAGCGAGCCGAGGTTGCAGGAGATATCTTTGCCAATCTGCGCGTAATCGAGGTTTTCGTCATAGGTCGAGGCGCTGTTCACCTGCAAAATTTCCGAGCACAGGTTGCTCATGTTGATACGCCCGGCAATTGGGTTCGCCCGGTTGACCGTGTCCTCAAACATGATGTACGGGTAGCCTGACTCAAACTGGATCTCCGCCAGCGTCTGGAAGAAATCACGGGCGTTAATCCAGCTTTTACGGATGCGGTCGTCGTCCACCATTTGCTGATAAAGATCGTTGACGCTGATGTCGCCAAACGGCTTGCCGTAGATTCGCTCTACGTCATAAGGCGAAAACAGCGCCATCTGCTGATTGGTTTTGGCGAGCTGGAAGGTGATATCCGGGATCGTGACGCCAAGCGACAGCGTTTTAATGCGGATCTTTTCGTCGGCGTTTTCCCGCTTGGTGTCCAGGAAGCGCAGAATATCCGGGTGGTGAGCGTTGAGGTAAACCGCGCCTGCGCCCTGGCGAGCGCCAAGCTGATTGGCGTAGGAAAACGCGTCTTCCAGCATTTTCATTACCGGGATCACGCCTGATGACTGGTTTTCAATGCGTTTGATGGGCGCACCAGATTCACGCAGGTTGGAGAGCAGGAACGCTACGCCGCCGCCGCGCTTGGAAAGCTGAAGCGCAGAGTTAACCGCGCGGCCAATCGACTCCATATTGTCTTCGATGCGCAGCAGGAAACAGGAAACCAGCTCTCCCCGCTGCTTCTTACCGCAGTTGAGGAAGGTCGGCGTGGCGGGCTGAAAACGGCCGCTTAGCATCTCGTCCATCAGGCGTGCGGCGAGTGGCTCGTCCCCCTGAGCGAGAGTCAGCGCTACCATGCAAACGCGATCCGGAAAATGTTCCAGATACTGTTTCCCGTCCCAGGTCTTCAGGGTGTAGCTGGTGTAGTACTTCCACGCGCCTAAAAAGGTCTGAAACTGGAAGCCGCTGCCGTGGGCGCGGTCAAACAGCTCAAGGACGAACTGGCGGGAGTAGCGGGTCAGCACGGCTTCGTCGTAATACTGCTCGGTAACCAGGTAATCCAGCTTTGCCTGCAGGTTGGGGAAGCTGACGGTGCGCGGCAACACATGCTGCTCGAAGAAGCTGGCTACGGCCTGTTTGTCTTTATCAAACTGGATATTTCCCTCTTTGTCATAGAGGTTGAGCATGGCGTTGAGCGCGTGGTAGTCCACGCTCTCCGTCGCTAAACGGACTGCTTCTGTCGTTGCCAAAATTCGCTTACTCCCTTACGCACGTTGTCGATGTCTTGCGGGGTGCCCAATAGCTCAAAACGGTAGAGGTAGGGCACCTGGCATTTTTGTGAAATGACGTCCCCGGCCCGGCAAAACCCTTCGCCAAAGCTGCGGTTGCCGCTGGCAATCACGCCGCGGATCAGCGCGCGATTGTTCGGGTTGTTCAGAAAGCGGATCACCTGAGGCGGTACCGCTCCGGCAATGCCGCCGCCGCCGTAGCTGGGCACGATTAAAATGTAGGGTTCCGTCACTTCCAGGCGCGCTTTTACCTCCAGGGGGATGCGCAAGGCGGGCAACCCAAGGCGTTCGATAAAACGCAGGGTGTTTTCCGACTCGCTGGAGAAGTAGACGAGGGTGCTCATACGCTGGCGGCAACGCAGAGGCGATTGATCATATCCGGGCGAAAACCGCTCCAGCTTTCCGCTTCGGTGACCACCACCGGCAGCTGGCGAAATCCTTTGGCTCGCAGGTCATCTGCCGCTTCCGGATTGAGGTCGAGATTGATCATCTCGAAGGCAAAACCGCGGCTCTCCATTGCCCGTTTTGTGGCATGGCACTGAACACAATCATCTTTAGTGTAAATAGTAATGCGCATGATTCGTATTTCCCTTTAGAATAATGGAACGCCGCAGTTTGCTGCCCGACGGGTGGTGTGTTCTTACTGAGAGAAATACTAGATGTTGATTTAATAATTTGCAACCACGCAACATATAGCGTTTTTGATGGGTTTCGTAGGGGGTTGAAAAGTGTAGGGGAAGGGGGAAGATTCTTCGGCATAAAGGGTCTCTGTCTATGAAAAAGTGGTTAAGGTTCCGTTCACCCGTGATCCTGTTTCCCCATTCGTTCCCGACGATCGCTCTCTTTCGCAGCTCCCGGCAGGTCAACCCCGCCTGAGTTGGGTCATGGCCGGGGGCGATGAGAGCCGGGAAGCAATTCCACCCTCACCCCGGCCCTCTCCCAGAGGGAGAGGGGGAAAACAGCCAACGTGGAAC